>JAZQYG010000160.1:0-6580 GCA_045633305.1 Clostridia bacterium
ATTAAAAATAAAAATTATTTCTATAACGAAGTGGGCTTACGCCGACTTCTTTTTTGAATACGCGAGAAAAATAGTTATAGTCGTTGAATCCGACGGTATTTGCAATTTCCGGCAAAGATAAAACGCCTTCAAGTAGCAAAGTTTTGGCTAAACTTATACGCTTTTTTATAATGTATTCCATTATTGATAATCCCGTAGTTTGTTTAAAAACCATTTCACAATGAGGAATAGAGTAGTGCGTGTGTTTACTTACGTCAGATAGGGTGATTTTAGAGGAAAGATGAACTTTTACGTAATTTTTTATATTTAAAACGAGGGGCAGTTCACTTTGAAATTCGCATTGTTTTTCAAGTTGCTTTATCAAACAAGAAAGCAAGAGTTGAAATCGTTCGTCTTGAAGATTAGTGGTGTATTCAATGATAGAGTCAAACGTGCGAATAAGGTAGTGTACGATTTCCGTCAGACCATCTTTTATGAATAATGGTAGAGCAAGAGGGGAATTATCGACAAAATTAAGACTAACGTAATCTGCGGATTCACCCAACAGACGATGACGAATACTGCCTTTAGGAATATAAATTATATCCCCTTTTTCGAGTAATATCTTCGCTCCGTCTATGACGTAGTGCATAGTTCCTTTGATAACTAACGTGAGTTCGTCAAAAGAAATTTTGTTGGGAGGAATAGGTAAAGGCGGTGTTTGTAAATTGTGACGGTAATATATCAAATTAATCATAAGATAATGCTAAAAATCCTTGAAAATTGCTTGTATTTACACAATTAATATGTGCTATAATCCAAGTATAAAAAAATTAAAATCAAATGTCAAATAAAAGGAGATAAATTATGATTAAACTCAGCGCATTTTCAGATGAAGCGGGAAGTAGTATTGAAGAACAAATTTCCGCATTAAAAAGAAACGGAATTTCCTATACTGAACTTCGTTTTATTAACGGAAAAAACGTGTTGTCTTTTACTTTGGAAGAGGCGGAAGAATATCAAAGAATTTTTGAAGAAAACGGAATTGAAGTATGGTCGATAGGTTCACCTTTGGGCAAAGCGAATATCGATTTAGATTTTTCCGAGTACGAAAAAGAAATAAGACATATTTGCAAAATGGCTAACGTATTCAAGACGGACAAAATTCGTATGTTTAGTTATTTTCACGCTTACGAAAAGGAAGAAAAGGTATACGAATATTTGCGCAAAATGGTAGAAATAGGCAAAGAGTACGGCGTATATATGTATCACGAAAATGAAAAAGATATTTTTGGTGACGTAACCGAGCGCGTTTTAAAAATTATGGAAAACGTTGACGGATTAAAATACGTTTACGACCCTGCAAACTTTTTACAATGTGGCGAGCCCGCGGATAAAACTCTCGATGCATTACATGCAAAAACAGATTATTTCCACATAAAAGACGTAATAGTCGAAAGTGGCGCAATCGTTCCTGCTGGATGTGGTGACGGAAAGGTAAAAGAACTTATAGAAAGAATTACGGACGACAAAGTTTTGACACTTGAACCTCACCTCACGATTTTTGATGCTTATAAGAGTATCGACAATACAGAAATGAAACATAAATTCGTATATTCAAGTAACGGTGAAGCTTTTGACGCTGCTGTTTCCGCACTTAAAGTATTGCTTACGGAAGCAGGATACAAAGAACAAAATGGAGTGTTTGTAAAATGAAAAAGATAAAATTTGGAATTATAGGTATGGGTAACCAAGGAAGTTATTATGCCGGGGTATTCAAAGATGGTAAAATTGATAACGGTGAACTCGTATGTATTTGCGATAGTAATCCCGTAAAACTTGAAAATGCAAAAAACAAATTTACGGAAATTGATTATTTTTCAGATTATACTGAAATGTTAGATAGCGGTCTTTGTGATGCGGTTTTAGTCGTAACTCCTCACTACGCTCACCCTGAAATCGTTGAAAATTGCTTAAATCGTGGCGTTCACGTAATTTGTGATAAACCTGCGGGCGTATATACCAAACAAGTTAGACAGATGAACGAAAGGGCAAAATCAAGTTCGGCTAAATTTGCTATGATGTTCAATCAACGTACTAATTGTTTGTATCGCAAAATGCGCGAAATAATAAAAGAGGGCGGTATAGGTCAATTACAAAGAGTAAACTGGATAATTACCGACTGGTTCCGTACTCAAGCGTATTACAATAGTGGCGGTTGGCGCGCAACTTGGGCAGGAGAAGGTGGAGGCGTTCTTATAAATCAATGTCCTCACCAAATAGACCTCGTTCAATGGATTGTAGGTGAAATGCCAAAGAAGGTGCGTGGTTTTTGTCAATTTGGCAAATGGCACGATATTGAAGTAGAGGACGAAGTAACGGCTTATTTTGAATACAAAAACGGCGCAACCGGCGTATTCATCACTACGACTGGAGAAACTCCGGGTACTAATAGACTTGAAATATCGGGAACAAAAGGCAAATTGCTTTGCGAAAACGATAAATTAACTTGGTTCAAAAACGAGGAAGATTCACTAGAATTTTCTAATACGACCGAGCAAGGTTTTGCGCGTCCCAAAATGGAAGTTGTACAAGTTGAAACCGACGGCAAAAATCCTCAACACGTAGGAATTATTAATAACTTTGCAAACGCTCTTTTAGGTATAGAAGAACAATTTGTACAAGGTGTTGAAGGAATAAACGGTGTAGAACTCATGAACGCAATCGAACTTTCCGCGTGGAAAATGGGCGCGGAGGTAAGTTTGCCTATAAACGAAGAAGAATACCTCGTTGAACTTAATAAACGTCGCGCAACTTCTAAATTAAAGACGGGTGGCGACGATAAAGTTGCTCAAATGGACAACACTTTTTAACTTGATTTACAGGGAAATCAATTATGAAATCTGCAATAGTTGGATTAGGCGGAATAGGGAAATTACACTATCAAGTTTTACGAGATTTAGATAAAGAAATCGTCGCTTTATGTGATTGTGAACAATCTAAACTTGAAGGGTATTCCCAGTATCAACTTTACCAAGATTACGAACAAATGCTTGACGAGACGCGCCCAGACGTGGTGCATGTTTGCACGCCTCATTATTTGCATACAGAAATGATTATCAAAGCGTTAGAGCGAAATATAAACGTTCTTTGCGAAAAACCTTTATGTATAAAAGATGAGGATATTCCTTTGATAATAGATGCCGAAAGGCGTTCAAATGCTCAACTTGGTATTTGTTTCCAAAATAGATACAACTTAACCACTTTATTTTTGAAAGAATACTTAAAAAATAAGCGAGTAATTTCTGCTCACGGCAGTCTTGTTTGGCGTAGAGGAGCGGAGTATTACGCGCAAGATAAGTGGAGAGGCAAAATTGCTACCGAAGGTGGCGGAGTGCTGATAAATCAGGCTATTCACACCTTGGATTTATTGCAAAATTTGGTTGGTATGCCGGAAGAAGTCGTGGGTTGGTGCTCTAATATATCGTTAACAGGTGTGACCGAAGTTGAAGATACGGCAACCGTATTTTGTAGAGGTCGTGGCGAATTTTCTTTGAGTGCAACGAATACTGGAGCACAAGATTTTCCGATTGAAATATATATCCGAACCGAGGACGACGATATCGTTATGACGGGTGAAAAGATATTTATAAACGGTACCTGTTTCGATAAAAAATCGGACGCGAAAAAATACGGAAAAGACGCCTACGGAAGTGGACATAAGGCGCTAATAGAGGATTTTTACAATTGCGTGAAGACTGGTAAAAAGTTTGAAATAGACGGCGAGGAGGGGGCAAAAGCCGTTCGAATCGTTCTTGGAGCGTACGCAAGCAAAGGCTCTGTGATAAAAATATAAAATTTTTAAAAGGAAGAGAATTATGCAAATGACTTTTCGTTGGTACGGCGAAGGTAACGACCGTATCAAATTATCAGATATCAAACAAATTCCCGGAGTATCGGGAATAGTATGGGCGTTGCACGATAAAATGCCTGGAGAAATTTGGGAAGAGAGCGAAATTGCTAAAGTAAAAGAGCAGTGTAATAAGTACGGCTTTAATATCGACGTTGTGGAATCCGTAAACGTTCACGACGATATAAAGATAGGACTTGATACTCGTGATAAATGGATTGAAAATTATAAGCAAACGATTAAAAATTTATCAAAATTCGGTGTAAAAGTTATTTGTTATAACTTTATGCCTATTTTTGACTGGACGAGAAGTAATTTATTCCACGAGGTGGGTGATGGTTCGACCGCTCTTTTTTATGAAAAAGGTATGATTCAAGACGATTACAACGCTATGGCAAAATATATCTTGGATTTTACCGAAAAGTATAATATGACTTTCCCCGGTTGGGAACCCGAGCGCATGGCGAAGTTGGACGAACTATTTAAAGCGTACGAGGGTGTAGACAAGGAAAAACTTTGGGCAAACCTCAAATATTTTTTAGAGTCTATAATGCCCACGTGTAGAGAGTGTGACGTCAAAATGGCAATTCATATGGACGACCCTCCTTGGGATATATTCGGTTTGCCGAGATTGCTTGTAGACGAGCCTAGTATTGATAGATTTTTGAAAATGGTAGACGACGAATATAATTGCTTGACACTTTGTTCTGGCAGTTTGAACGCAAATCCTAATAATAACGTTGCTGAAATTATTAGAAAACATTGTGATAGAATAGCGTTTGCTCATATTCGCAACGTAAAACATTTTGAAAACGGTGATTTTAGCGAAGCAAGTCACCGTGATTGTGACGGAGATACTGGTATTTTGGATATACTCAAAGCTTATCACGATTGTGGCTTCAAAGGGTATATTCGCCCAGACCACGGTAGACATCTTTGGGATGAGAAACCGGGAAGGGTACGCCCGGGGTACGGACTTTACGATAGAGCGCTTGGCATTATGTATATGTTAGGCGTATGGGATATGCTCGAAAAATTAGATAGCGAGGTAAAATAAAATGAAAACGAACGTAATAAATACAGATTTAAGTGGAAAAGTTGCCGTAGTTACGGGCGCAGGCGGAGTGCTTTGCAGTTATTTTGCAAAAGTTTTAGCAAGAGCGGGGGCAAAAGTTGCTCTTTTGGATTTGAATTTTGAATCAGCGGACGCATTTGCAAAGGAAATTCAATCGGAAGGTGGAATAGCAAAGGCTTACTCGTGTAACGTTCTAGACAAAGAAATTTGCCTTAGCGTTGCTGAACAAGTACAAAAAGAGTTTGGCTCGTGTGATATTCTTATTAACGGCGCGGGGGGAAATAATCCTAAAGCAACGACGGACAAAGAGTATTTTGAAATCGGAGATATAGACGCAGATACGAAAAGTTTCTTTGATTTAGATGCAAGTGGAGTAGGATTCGTTTTTAACCTCAACTTTTTAGGTACGCTTATTCCTACTCAAGCATTTGCAAAACAAATGGTTGGAAGAAAAGGTTGCAATATTTTGAATATATCCTCAATGAACGCGTATACCCCTCTTACTAAAATACCTGCATATAGTGGCGCAAAGGCCGCAATATCAAACTTTACGCAGTGGCTTGCGGTACATTTTTCTAAGGTAGGAATAAGAGTAAACGCTATAGCGCCGGGATTTTTCTCGACTAAACAAAACGCCAAACTTTTGTGGAACGACGATGGCACGCCTACTGCAAGAACTGGCAAAATTTTAAACGCTACACCTATGGGTAGATTTGGTGAAACAGAAGAATTAGAAGGCGGTTTATTATTCCTCATAAACGACAAAGCAGCAAGTTTTATTACAGGCGTAGTTCTACCTATTGACGGTGGTTTTTCGTCGTATAGCGGAGTATAGTACGCAAAAAATTAAAAATAATAGTTTATAAAAAGAGCCCTTTCTTTAGTGCGTCAGTAATAGGGATTATTACTGACGCACTAGTTATATTTGCCTATCGGCAAGTTATATTGCTTTCGCAGTTATATTTTGCTACGCAAAGTTATATTTACCCATAGGGTAAGTTATGGCAAATATAATATAACTTTGACTATAAGTCAAAATATAACTTTTAGACTTGCTCTAAAAATATAACTGTTTGCTATGCAAACAATATTACTTTACTAAAAACTTGATTTATGCTAAAATTAATTTATGAGTGAAAGCATTTAAATAAAAATTTGTAGGCAAGCATGAACTATGGAATTTAATGAAAAACTTCAAGAATTAAGAAAACAAAAGAGATTGACGCAAGAGGAGCTTGCTGAAAAACTTTACGTTTCCCGAACTGCTATCTCGAAATGGGAGTCAGGCAGAGGATACCCGAATATAGACTCGTTAAAAGAAATTGCCAAATTCTTTTCGGTTACTGTTGATGAATTGCTATCTCCTAACGAGGTGCTGACGATAGCCGAGGAAGATGGCAAACAAAAAGAAAAGCATTTCCGTGATTTGATATACGGCTTACTTGATATCTGCATTGCAATGCTCCTTTTTCTGCCCTTCTTCGCCGAAAAAGAGGACGGAGCAATTCAAAGTGTGTCGCTCATCGCGCTTGACGGCGTTCAGCCGTACCTGAAAATAGCGTACTTTGCCGTTGTCATTTCGAGTATTCTAATAGGCATTTTGACACTTGTATTAC
>JAZQYG010000161.1:0-4363 GCA_045633305.1 Clostridia bacterium
ACTTTAGTAGATAATAGTGCAAGTAGTACGGGAGAGAGTGAAAATCAATATGCTTGTGAAAATACAAATGATAAAGTATTTTTATTAAGTTATAGAGAGGCGTATTCCTCTGAGTATGGATTAAATAACGATACTAGACAAATGCAAACGAGTGACTACGTAAGAGCAAATAATGGATATATGAATACTTATGATAGCTACTACGGTAACGGTTGGTGGTGGCTTCGTTCGCCTTACTATATCTTCAGTTATAATAGCGCGCATGTTGTCTATTACGACGGCTATTCGGGCTACTACAGCCTCGACGTTGACTATACTGATCGCGGCGTGGTTCCCGCTTTGTGTATTGAACTTTCATAAATAAATTAATCAAGATTTCTAAAACAAAAAGGTAAGAGTTATCTAACCTTTTTTGCTATAAAAAATTTCATTTTTCTCTCAATACTTGTAAGCGAGAATAATATTTGTTATACTAATTATATGTTTAGTGATTTGATTAAGGAAAAGTTAAAAAGTTTGCCCGCCTCCAGCGGTGTATATATTATGCTTGACGAGTCGGGGGAGATTATCTATATCGGAAAAGCGAGAGTTTTGAAAAACCGCGTTAGACAATACTTTCAAAATAGCGACAAGCCCGTAAAGGTAGAGGCTATGGTCGCTAAAATTGCCGATTTTAGGTACATTATCACCGAGAGTGAAGTGGACGCGCTTTTGCTTGAAAATAATCTTATCAAAGAGCACAAGCCGTATTACAATATTTTACTAAAAGACGACAAAAATTACGCTTATATCAAGATAAATACAAAAGAGCCTTTTCCAACCCTTGAACTCACAAGAAAACTCAAAGCGGACGGCGCGAAATATTTCGGTCCGTTTATGCAAGGAATTTCAGTAAAACAAGTTATCGAGATTATCAATGCCGCTTATCCTATTCGTACTTGTAAAAAAACTCTTCCCTCAAAAAGAAAGGAAAGACCGTGCTTAAATTATCATCTTGGTTTATGCAAAGCGCCTTGCGCGGAGTATATCACGAAAGAGGAGTACGCTCTCATAATAGGCGAGGTAATAGAGTTTTTGAGGGGAAAAGACGCCGGACTCAAAAAGCGTTTGACGGACAAGATGAACGAGTCGAGTGAAAAACTTGATTTTGAGAGCGCACTGATATGTCGTAATCATCTTGACGCCCTCAATAAGATAGTCCGCGCTCCTTTGACCGCGCTCCCAAGAGCGCTTGACGCGGATATATTCGCTTGCTCTTCAAAAGGTGGAAAATGCGCCCTTTCTATGCTTTCTATTCGCAAAGGTAAAATGGTTGGTGGGGATAATTTTTCGATAGAGGACGGAGAAGAGGACAAAATTATTTCGGGATTCGTTGCTGGATTTTATCCTATCGTAGACCTTATTCCTCCTACTATTATCGTAGAGAGTGAAGAGGATATCATAAAAGAATATTTCCAAAAACTCGGAGTCACCGTCGAGGTCAAAAAGCCCCAAAAGGGCGAACTTAAAAAACTTGTTGATATGGCGAAAAAGAACGCCCTCGATTTCCTTGAAAAAAGTCTTGGAGAAAAAGCCGAGGCGCTCAAACTCGACGAGGCGCTCGCCTCGCTTGGCAAAGAACTTGGTATCCCTCCACCCACGCGTATGGAGTGTTACGATATATCCCACGTTTCGGGCACGCTCAAAGTTGCCTCTATGGTGGTATTCAAAAACGGCAAAAAGTCCTCATCTGATTACAGGCGTTTCAAGATAAAAACGGTAGAGGGTAACGACGACTTTGCTTGTATGAAAGAGGTGCTTGCGCGAAGGGCCGAAGAATTTATGAAAAAGGGTGAAAACTTTGCCGAAAAGCCCGATTTGATAATTATCGACGGTGGCAAAGGTCAACTATCGTCCGCCTACGAGAGTTTAAAAGAAAAGGGTATGGAGACTAATATCGTTTCTCTTGCAAAAAGAGAAGAACTTATTTTCCGCACGGACTGTGACGAGCCCGTAGTGCTTTCTCATAAATCCGCCCCCCTTATGATGCTCCAAAGAATTCGTGACGAGGCGCACCGCTTTGCTATCACCTATCATAGAAAATTACGCGCGGACAATATGACGAGGAGTATCCTCTCTGGGATAGAAGGTATCGGCAAAGCAAAGATTGATGCGCTTTATCGCAAATTCCGTACCTTTTCCGCAATCAAAAAGGCAAGCGTTGAAGATTTATCTTCTTGCAGAGGCATTTCTCAAAAAGACGCCGAGAGAATTTTTGAGGCGCTCAAAGACGAAAAGGAATAACTTATTGCCTTGCAATAAAAGCGCTTTTATGATATAATAAAAGTTACTCAAAAATGGTGTAAGTATGAAGTATAAACTTATCGTAAGTGATTTTGATAACACCCTCGCAGATAACACATGCAAAGTTTCCGAGCGCACGAAAAAGGCTATTCAAGAATACGAAAAAGCGGGTGGCAAATTCGTTTTGTGTACGGGTAGAATTTTTCCTTCTGCGATAAGAAAATGTAAAGATATAGGCATTTCGGGGGATTGTATAGCCTATAACGGCGCGCTTACGGGCGAAATTTCAACAGGTAAAATAAAGCGTAGAGCCACTCTAAAAAAAGAAGTTGCGTTAACTATCGTCAAAGAGTTTGAAAAAATGAGCGACGTAATCGTTCAAGTTTATTACGACGACGTTATCTACACTCAAAACAAAAATCCTTATTCTGATGAATACGCAAGAATATGCAACTACGAATATTTTGAAACAAAATATCCTTTGTCGGAATTTATTCAAAAAAACGAGGGAACTATTATGGAAGTACTCGTTATGGCTCACCCCGATAAAGTGTTGAGTTTGTATAAAGAGTACAGAAAGATAAAAACGAGCGACTACACCGTGGTGTCAAGCGAAGTGCATTTTCTTGAGTTTATAAGTCCGGAGGCAAACAAAGGTATTGCCGTACAAAAAATGTGCGCGGAACTTGGCGTTGACAAGAGTGAAGTGGCTTGTTTCGGGGACAACTACAACGACGTTAATATGATAGAATTTGCTGGCCTCGGCGTTGCTGTAGCAAACGGTGTTGACGAACTAAAAAATAAAGCCGACCTTATTTGTCCTTCAAACGACGAGGACGGAGTGGCTCAAATAATTGAAAAAATTACAAAAGGAGAGGATTTGTATGCGTAACGTAAACGCCTCGGAAGAAACTGAAACTATATACGTAAAACTTGAATCGTTTGCAAAAAAACTTGGACTCAAAATCTTTTACGACGGAGAAAGAGAGGAAATTCCTTTCAATACCTTTTCAGTTAACCGTCCCGGGCTTTTGCTTGCAGGTTTTAAGGAATTCTTTTCTGAAAACCGAGTGCAAGTGTTCGGTAACCTCGAAATGGATTATATAGAGGGTATGTGTGAGGCGAAAAGACGGGAAATAATGAAAACCTTCTTTTCCTTTGAGATACCTTGTTTAATACTTGCAAGAGGATACACTCCTACTCCCGAAATGGAACAGTTTGCAAGAGAGTATAAGCGCCCTATACTTTTAGCAGAGGACGTAACCTCTAACGTTATCAACGACGTTATAATGTACCTAAACGATTTACTCGCCGAAAACACCGTCATGCACGGAGTACTTATGGACGTACACGGAGTGGGCGTACTTATAACGGGTAAAAGCGGTATGGGTAAAAGCGAAACGGCGTTAGAACTTATCAAGCGTGGTCAACGCCTTGTTGCCGACGACGCTGTTATCGTTAAAAACGTACGTAATACCTTGGTTGGTACTGCGCCCGAGGCGATTAGATTTTTACTTGAAGTTAGAGGTATAGGAATAGTTGATATCCGTTCAATGTACGGAGTTGGCGCAGTTGCAAGGGAAGTCGAGGTTGAACTCGTTATGGAACTTGAAAACTGGGAAGACAAGAAGAGTTATAGACGTGTGACCACGGAGGAAGATTACGAGGAAATTTTGGGAAAAAAAGTCCCCAAAATCGTAGTCCCCGTAAAAGCAGGACGAAATATTGCAGTTATAGTTGAAGTTGCAGCGCGTAACTTCAGAGTAAAAGAAGAAGGACTCGATATAGTAAGCGAACTTAATTCTCGTAGGTAACAAAATAGCCTTTCTTGAATAAATATATAGCCGGAGGCATTTATGTATTCGGCGTATAAAAAAGTTTGTGCTATTTTGAAGGAAAACGAATATCTTTCCGATTACACCACTTTCGGTATAGGAGGAAAGGCTAAACTTATGCTTTTCCCAAAGTCGGAGAGCGAACTTATACAAAGTTTAGACCTTGCCAAAACTCGCTCGGATAAAGTTGAGATTTTAGGATGCGGAAGTAACGTTTTGGTAAGCGATAAAGGCTTTGACGGAGT
>JAZQYG010000162.1:0-1905 GCA_045633305.1 Clostridia bacterium
GGCAAGGCGTACTCGCTCGACAGGATAAGTAGAAAGGGAGTCAAGCCACTTTTTTCTATCACACTCCACGTTTAAAGAGCAATAAACAGCCATAGATAGTAATTTTGCCGGACGAATATAATTTACCCCGATAAAATCACCTAATCTTTGCATTGCCTTTTTGCCTTTTAAACAAAGTTCAAAAAAGTTATCCGCCTTCAAAATAGCGCGAAGTTCTTCGGGAGGACGAGTAAATTCCACCTTATTCAAAGGACAAGCAAGAGAACACAAATTGCATCCGAAAATTCTTTTCCCAAGCAGTTTAATCGTTCCTTCCTTAATTCCCGAATCGGTTTGCTCTCTTATGCACGAAGGTCTATCAAATCCGCCTTTAAGCGCGTTTGTGGGACATTTTTGCAGGCATACGCCACATTTATCACAAATAAGAGAGGGTGGATTCTTTTTGACTTCTTCTAATTTTTCTTGCGAGTAAATTGCGCCTATAGCGTGACAAAATCCGAATTCTTTGGTGAATATCAAGTCGTTTTTGCCTCTTACTCCAAGTCCGCTCTCTTCTGCTATTTTTTTGTAATTCAAAAATGGTGAGGGCGTACCTCCATACTCCAAGCAAAGTTTTTTGCTGAGCGCGTAAACCTCGTTGCTTGCAAGATAGAAAGCGTCTATTTCAAATTCGTCTTTTTCATACAAAAAAGGCGCATATCCCATTGCGTAAAGAATAACCGAACCGGAGTTAACCGAGGTTACAGTGTACGGCAAGTTGCGCCTTTCAAGTTCTAATAAAATTTCTTTCATTAATCAGCCATCAAAGTGACCAAAACGGCTTTTTGAGCGTGAAGTCTATTTTCCGCTTCTTCAAAGATTTCTTTTGCGTGAGATTCAAATATCTCTTCAGTAATTTCTTCCTCACGATGCGCGGGCAAACAATGCAACACAATCGCGTCGGGTTTTGCAAAAGACATATTTTCTTTGTTTACTTGATAATCCTTGAATTCCTTTTTACGCGCCTCTGCCTCTGCCTCTTGTCCCATTGAAGCCCATACGTCGGTGTACACTACGTCTGCACCGCTAATTGCTTTTTGGATATCCGAGGTTACGAGTATTTTGCCTTCTTTTTCCGCCCAACTTATAAGTTCTTCGTCAGGTCTATGATTATCGGGACAAGCAATTGCAACTTCCATACCCATCTTGATACAACCTGCAATAAGAGAATTTGCCATATTGTTGCCGTCGCCCACGAAAGTGAGTTTGAGTCCTTCGAGTTTGCCTTTGAACTCTCTTATAGTCATAAGGTCGGCAAGCACTTGACAAGGGTGAGCGTAATCGGTAAGTCCGTTAATTATGGGAATTGAACCGTATTTAGCAAGGTCCTCTACGTCCGACTGTTTGAAGGTACGAATCATAATACCGTCAAGATAACGGCTCAAAACTCTTGCCGTATCCTTGATAGGTTCTCCTCTGCCAAGTTGAAGGTCGTTACCCGACAAAAAGAGAGGGTATCCTCCGAGTTGATACATACCCGTTTCAAAAGAAACTCTCGTTCTCGTAGAAGATTTAGTAAAAATCATGCCGAGCGTTTTGCCGTTAAGATTTTTCTTATGAGGCAAGCCGTTCTTTCTTTCGTATTTAAGTTCGTCCGCAAGGTCGAGTAAATTCTTTATTTCCTCGCTAGTACACGATTTAAGTGTTAAAAAATGTTTAGCCATTTAAAACGTTCTCCAAAATTTTTATTCCTTTTTCAAGTTCTTCCCACGTAATATTGAGGGCGGGAAGAAGTCTTATTTTATCCTTTGCCGTCAGTACTATAAGTCCGTTTTTCAAACAATCGGACTTGACGAGTTTAGCATCTTTTTCGGTCTTTACGCCAAGCATAAGTCCCATACCTGAAATACCGATAACGCCTTTCAT
>JAZQYG010000163.1:0-2321 GCA_045633305.1 Clostridia bacterium
CGGAAGTCACGCTTATTATAGGGTGTGCGCTTGCGGAAGCGACGAGTACGTTGAACTTGACGACGAGTGTGATTTTGGTGGTGGCCAGTGGACCGAACTATGGATTCCTGTCGCGATTTACGGTTGGCACTATAACTTAACAGGCAATGGTGATATCTATTTTGATAGTTATGCAAACTTGAAAGTTTGTGCAGTAACCGAGCCTAATCAATGTAATCTCTCAATAAGATATGCTCGCTACTGGCTCAAAGACGAAGACGCGTGCGTTGCAAGAGAGTACGAAACTTGGCAATTTGGTTACGACCGTGAAACTGGAGATTATATGTATGACCTCACAATCAAAACAGGCGCAGTCCGCGCTTTCCATAACCTCGTAGAAACTACGAGTGAAGGAGAGTGGGCTGAAGGTACGACCACTACCATTTCAAAGATTTGTTCGGATTGTGGAGCATCTCACGTAAGAGTAACCTACAATTACAACGATAAAGCTGATTATATCGAAGAAACCACGGTAACTAACACCGTAGACGACGGTCTTGGCAACTTCAAAACCTATACTTTGAGAGAAGAGTGGGTTTATCCTTATGCAGGAAGTGGATGCAGAGAGGGCGACACTTACGTTGAGTACACCTACTGGGATGGTACTGAAAGCTGGGAAAGACGTGACGTTATTTATGAAATAACTGGTATTGTTGGAAATGATGCTAGCAAAGTAAGAAGAACTATGATTTGCACTTATTCTAGTGGTGTTGAAGATAGAAATATTTCTGAGTTTACGTATTACAAGGGTCGTGAATATGTCACTTATTCGTATAATTCAACTAATAGAAACGATATGAACGAGTGGTGGGAAGTGACTAGCGTTTACGACTTTACAGGCACGTGTACCGTTACTATTACCGAGAGAAGTTTCTATAACGAGGAAGGCTCGACGAGGGTTGAAAACGCTTGCTACACATACGAAGAAACCATAGTTTATCCTACTTGTACTCAAGACGGTTTAATGGGATATAGATGCCATGTGTGTGGCGATATCACGAATGAACGTCCTATTACTCCATTTGACCACGTATGGGTACGTATAGATGACGACCATTATTATTGCTCGGTATGCGGACTACAAAATATGAACGGCGCCAGCGGACAGATTATAATGGAAGACTTGACCTCAAAACTTGGAGGGGGAGAGTATTACGTTATCGGTTACTACAATCAAGGCAACGTTGAGTTTATGCAGTACGTAAGCATCTTGCTCAAAAATGGTGAAATAAATAACGAGGTAATGATAGACGGTGTTGATTACCTTTGGGATAAAGACGGATATAGGAGCGTTTATTTCTCAAAAGCGCAAATTGAGCAACTCGCGTCTGCTCTCGGCTACGCGGAAGGCTCGTACGACGTTAAATTCGCCTTCGTTCCTTTTGGCGCGGATGGAAGTTTCACCTACGCTATAACTTTTGGTGAGGAAGAAAACGTCGAAACGGTTGACCAAACCTCTACCTTCTTAATCGGTGGAGCAACTGGCGAGAGTCACGAATTTACCTTTACCGTAGAAGAAGGTCAAACTTGGCAAATAGAAGTATTCAATCGTGATAGCGTTTACACGGGTTACGTTTACGTTGGAATTTTCAATAGCATAGGCGATATTGTTTGTGGAAATAACGTACTTGATTCACAAACCTTCTCCGATTGTTTTACGGAGGGCGAAACTTATACGGTAAGATTCCAGTATGGTTTATATAGCGATATATACGACTACCTCTACGTAGGATTTAGAGTTACCGTAGAAGAAAATAACGCCTCTACGGGTGGTGGAAGTTCGTCAAGCGGAGATAATTCTTTTATAGGTGGCGGAAGTTCGTCAAGCGGAAATATGGGATTTAATAATCTTTAAAAGAAAAATAAAAAATTTTTTTCGGGAAGTCGAATTAGACTTCCCGTTTTTTTACACGAAAAAACACTTTTGTAAGCGTTCTATATATTATATATAAATACTATATATAGTAGTATATACAATAATAATTATACAGTCTGTTGAGGGTTTTTGTTTTGCCTAAAAATAGACGAAAAACCGCATAAAATGTGGCAAAAAAAATATTAAAAAAATTTTTAAAAAACTTTGTAAAAATTGTTGACATTGAAAATTTAATGTGTTATTCTATACAGGCTCTCCCAAAGAGAGCGCGCACATTGACAGGTAAAATGAGAATAAGGAAACAGAGTGTGTTTTTGTGGAATTAAACAAGAATATGTAATGTTGACATCGAATTACGCAAGTATTTTTAAGGATGACAGCGTTAGATAGGTCAAGATCAAACTTG
>JAZQYG010000164.1:0-6990 GCA_045633305.1 Clostridia bacterium
ACATACTCTTGTGTGAGTTCCGTCACCGTTTGATTGCCAAGCGCTCCAGTCACAGCCAAGCGCTACGCCTTCTGTTGCGCCACACTCGCTACAAGTATCGGGAGCGTGGCAGGTCGCGCCAAGCCAACTATGACCGAGCGCATCTACCTCTTCAGTTTTTGTTTCTCCACAACCCTTTCTTTCACAAGTATAGGTCTTTTCACCTTTTTCCGTGCAAGTAGGCTCGTCGGTTATTACTCCTTCATCCCAGTCGTGTCCGAGCGCAGAGCCCGTAGTTCTTTTACAATGTATACAGGTTGCGGGAGTTTCGCAAGTTGCAGGAGCCCAAGAGTGTTGCAATACCGAGCCGTACACTGCATCACAAACTTCACAGTGTGCTTTTTCGTCGCAAGTTGCTTCTCCGCCGTAACAATCCTCTTTGTCCCAGTGAGAATTATCGTGTATACATTTTCTTATATGGAATCCACTTCCAGTTTTAGGCTCCCACTCGCCCCACTCGTGAGCAGTTGAATCAACGGAGCCGTATTCTTCGTTACAAGTAGTACATACGGGTTTGTCACAACAAGTTGCAGTGCCACCGCTACAACTTACGGTTTCAGTGTGGCTTGCATCTCTTGAACATACTCTGGTGTGCGTATCTGCGCCAGTATCTTTTACCCAAGCACCCCACTCGTGAGCATCACTGTTAAACGAGCCGTACGCCGAGTTACAAGTAGTACATACCTTTTTGTCCGTACAAGTTGCCGTGCCACCGCTACAAGCAACAGTTTCGGTATGTAAAGGATTATTTGCGCATACTCTAGTGTGCGTATCTGCGTTAGCGTCTTTTACCCAAGCGCCCCACTCGTGAGCAGTTGCATTTACCGAGCCGTACGCCGAGTTACAAGTAGTACATACCTTTTTGTCCGTACAAGTTGCCGTGCCTCCGCTACAAGCAACAGTTTCGGTGTGTGAAGGATTATTTGCGCATATTCTAGTGTGCGTATCTGCGTTAGCGTCTTTTACCCAAGCGCCCCACTCGTGTCCAAGAACTGTTCCATATTCGGTATTACAAGTTGAGCAAATTGCTTTTTCCGTACAAGTTGCCTCTCCGCCCGAACAAGCGACAGTTTCTACGTGCGCGGAATTAATGCTACAAACTCTCTGGTGCTCGCCTGCGCTCGTAGATTGCCAAGCGCCGTATACGTGAGTACCGAGTTCGCCGTTTTCAAAAGTCTCCGCTCCCTTTTCTCCGCAAGAACACGAATAATAGTAGAGTGCCTTTTGCTCGCAGTTTGCTTCGCTTGCAAGATAGGTATCTGCAACCGTTTGTTTATCGAAAGTGTGAGCGATAACTGCTATCTCTTCAGTTTCGGTTTTTTCACACTTCGAGCAAGTTCTGCTCTTTTCGCCTTTTGCGGTGCAAGTAGCGTTAGTCACGGTGGACCACTCGCCCCACTCGTGAGCGCACTCACAGCCTACAAGGCCTACTAAACTTAACGATACTATAAGAACGACAAAAAGTCCTAATAGCAAAGTTCTGAATTTTCTCATTTTCTCGCCTCCTAAATGCAATAAATGAAATAATTTTCCAAAAACATATATAGTATAATACTATATATACACTAAATTTCGAACGGTCCATTATCTTGGACTAACAAAAAAAGCCTATTTCCCTGCATAAATATGCGAAAATAGGCTTAAATTCTAATTTTTTAGCGAAAAAATATTCTCAAAACCATTTTTTTCTTTTGAAAATGTAAATAGTTACAACTACTATTATCACGCTAAGCACGAAAGGAATCAAGTATCCTATAGGAATTTCCGTTTCGGGCATTATAAAGTTCATACCAAACCACCCTACCAAAAACTGCAAAGGAGAAAAAACCAAGGTTGCAGCGGCTAAAAATTTCATAACGCTATTTAAAGACGTGTCGAGCGCTTGTTGGTACGCCTCTCTCACTTGGGACATATAATCTCTTAAATACAGAGCCTCTTCTCGAAGTCTTTCTACTTTTGAATTGATTTCTTGAAATTCTTGCTCAGCGTCCATAAGAAATTCTTGTTTAGAAAGAGAATAGGTAGCCTCGTAAAGTTGCTCGTAATATCTTTTGATGACGGCAACTTTTCTTCGATAGCGATTTATCTTTTCGGGGTAGTTGGGCGTATGTTCAGTTAGTATTTCAGTCTCGATTTTGCCCAAATCTTTTTCTACGCCTTCTAAATAAACGTAGTCGTGCGACACGAGGGCGGATAAAAGCGCGGAAAGGAAAAAGCTCATACTTTCCCCTCCAAGTTTATCTGCAAAATCTTCAACCAGTCCACTCAAAGGCATTTTGCTATCCGAAAACACAAGAACTCCTCGCATATCCATATAAATCACTATTTTTTCATACAAATTTTGGTTTTGACAATTAGGGGTATTTAAAACCAAATATTGAAAATCCTCTTTTTTTTCGAAAGAGGTAAACTTAGTTTTTTTGATATTACTAACTAGCGCCCCCGATATACGCTCGTATTCAATGCTGTCCGCCTCCGAAAAAGACAAGAATCCTATCCCGTTTGATTCAGGGAAACGTTCACTATGAACGATTTTGCCGTTTTGTAAAGAAAAATAGTCTGCCATATTACACCTCTTTTTATTTATTTCCCGAAAAAAATATTTAATACCGAAAATAGTCAAATAAAAAGGGCGTTTTTTAACTTAAATATTTGATTGACTTTAATTATAATTTTCGCTAAACTATAAAGGTAATAAAAAAATAGAGGTTTTTTATGTCAGAAATCATTTTTTCAGCAGACTCAACGGTTGACCTTTCTCCCGAACTTGTAAACTCATACGGAATCAACGTCGTACCCCTTTCGGTTATTATAGGCGGTACGGAATATCAAGACGGAATAAGTCTGCAAGCGGATGAAATTTACGGAATCGTAGAAAAAACGGGAGTTCTTCCTCGTACCGCAGCAATTAATGAAACGGCTTTTCTTGAACACTTTAACGCTATCCGTAAAGGCGACAGTTCAAAAACCATTATTCATTTTTCAATTTCTTCCGAACTTTCTTGCTCTTTTCAAAACGCTATGAACGCATCTAAAGAAACGGAAAACGTCCTTATCGTAGACGGTAGAGCGCTTTCTACCGGTACTGCTCTTTTGATGCTAAAAGCAATCGATATGGCAAACGAAGGAGCAAGCGTTTCTGAAATTTACGATTATTGCTTGTCTGCAACGGTCAAAGTACAAACCTCCTTCGTCGTTGACGATTTGCTTTATCTTCACAAAGGCGGAAGATGCAAAGGGTTAACTATGTATATGGCAAATCTTTTAAAAATCCACCCTATGCTCACCATTGATAACGGATTTTTGAAGCCCAACGTTAAATTCCGTGGCAACATGAAGATTGCTATCACAAAATACATTGAACATTTAAAAGAACAACACCCCTCCGTTGACACCAAACGCGCTTTTGTTACACACACTTTGATGGACCAAGCACTCGTTGACCACGCAATCGAACTTACCAAAAAAAATTTTGATTTTGAAGAAGTTATCGAAACTAAAGCAGGCGCAACTATTACGAGCCACTGCGGAAAGGGCACACTCGGACTTTTATTTATGGATAAGTAAACTTATAAAGCAAAAAGGAGTTTTCGTTTGAAAACTCCTTTTTTATTTATTCGGCTTTTGTTGGTTCTACTTTTCTATACCTATATAACGCAATCAATAAAGATATAAAACTTATCGTGTCGCTAATAAGTGCTACCCAGTAAAGATTTGTTATGCTATTTACCATCCAAAATATATATGCACCTGAATTTACAATTCTTAACGTTTTTTCTTTGATTGCAAAAAACGCAATCGTTCCGAACGCAGTTGCAAGAAGGGCAAAAATATCTCTCCAATCACGATACGTCAAAACAGTCGAGGTTAGCATAACGGCAAGGAAAAAATATAGCCACAAAATGCTCTCCGCCCATTTTTTCTTTCCTCTTTGCAAAAACACCAAAGAACGAATCAATGATATCAAACACATAAGTGCGCTAACTAAATTTCCTTGAAGAGTAAAATAAAAAACCCAACAAACGTTTGCTATCATATATAAAATGAATATTTTTTGTCTTTGTTTCATTTGATAGCCGATAAACATAGAAATAATTGCAATAACGCCAAACAAATTAACGATTATATCACCCCAAACGCCGATAGAACTAATCGTAACGGTTATTGAATTTGAAATACTTTGTAAAAATCCCATATTTATTTCCTACATTTTATGAATTTTATTAATGTATAACTTAAAAACTGAACATAGTATACTCTTAAGCCCAGAACAAATCAATCGTTTTTATATCTTTACTGCAGTTTTTAAACAAAAAAAAACGAGGCGTTGCCTCGTTTTTTAGTTACTCTATCGGTGTTATCAAATCGTGTCTCATCATATCTCTACCGAGCGAGTCGATAACTTTTATTGAGTTGCGCACTTTTTCGTGCTTTCGTTTGAGGTCGTCAAAACTGTCTGCAATTACAGAAAAACCTGCTACTCTATCTCCACTACTATTAACCGAATCAAATTTTGCGCCTTTCCATTTGAACACGTAGTAATCTTTAATGGTGCCGTCTTTTTTGAGTTCGTCAAATCCTTCCAAGTGGTCGTAGATGCCGTTTTTGCAATAAATGAAATCGTTAACCATATAATTGCTTTCTTTGTTGCAACAACCTACGTGAGGTTTTTCTCCTAGAGTCAAATCGACTACGGCTTTAATAACGTCAAATCCACTCATGTTTTTGATTATTAAATACTTTACGCCCCCTCCCGTTCTTGCGCTAAACTCCAAAACGTAAACTTCTTTCCCGTCCGTTATTAGTTGTATTAGCATAGGAGAATTTTTGAGGTTAAAAGCATCTGCTATCTTTTGAGCGGTAGTTTGAATTTTATCTTTGACTCTTTCCCCTTCTTTTGCAGGACAAAAGCCTCTGAATATTACGAACTTTTCTTTGTCTGCAATTTTTACGTTGTTTTGAATATTGAGAACGTGAGCGCGTCCTTCTTCTACGTATACGTCTACGCTTATTTCCTCTCCTTGTATAAACTCTTCAACTATTGCAGTTTTTGTTCTACTGAAATTAACCGCCTCTAAAAAAGCCTTTTTGAGTGAAGATAAATCGGTTACCTTTTTTACCCCTTTTGAGCTATTACAGTCAACCGGTTTAACAATAAGAGGATACTTTAATCCTTCGAGTTTTTTCTCGTCCAACTCTCCCATAACGACGCTCTTTGCCGTAGGTACGTCAAACTCTTTGAAAACCTCTTTCATATACGCTTTGTTGGTTACGTTCAAAGCGGTACGGTAGTCTATATAACAAGGAAGATTCAACTGTTCGGAAACTTTTGCAACGGTAAGTAATGCTTGGTCGGTACAAGCCGTTATCAAAAAATCCACTTTTTCTTTTTGCGCGATATCACACACCGCATCTACGTCCAAAGTGGAGGCTTGATAAAATTTATCCGCATAAGTTTTTGCTACGGGATTTTGATTCCAGTCGCAAAGAATCGTATATATTCCTCTGCTCTTTATTTCGTTAATTAACGCGATTTGCGGAAAACCTCCCGCAAGCACTAAACCTTTTTTCATAATTCCTCTTTTTCGTTTGCGCGAAGGTATGCTTTATAAAAATCTTCTCCGCTGAATTTTTCAAAACCTTTATTTGAGAAAAATTTCTTTGCCTCGTCTTTTGCCATAACGGGACCGCACATCACTTGCTCGTAATCGCAAGCGGGGTGCGTATTAATTTCACAAAGCTTCATCCCGTCTTCAGTTATTATAACGTCAAAACCAAGATAACTCAAAGAAGATATATGCGAACAAATTTCTAATATCTTATTCTTAACAAAGAGCCAATTAGGAAGACCTTCACCTTTCCACACTACTTTCGTATCGGGGTGAGCGGATAGAGTGGTTACTCCGTCTGGGCAAAACTTTTTGTATCGTATTGCAAAATCGTTAAATTTACCACTTTCCCAGTCAAAACCTATTCCTATACCGCCCGAAGAAAGATTGCTTGCTCCGCCAGATACGGACGAGCCGAAACGAGCGTAAGAAACGGAGCAACCCCATTTGTCTTGCGCGGTCGGGTCGGTTTTCGCTTGTTTATACATTATAACGCGCAAGGTACACTCGCTATCACCCCAAATTTTCGCCAAATCTTTGTGTTGAGGAACGTATTCCGTCACGATATAATTGCGCATGTTTGAAATGATTTCAGTATATCTTTCTTTATCTATTTTTTTATTATTCTCGTATAACTCGTCCTCTTTTAGTTCGAGTTTTATAAAACCTAAACCACCGCTCGTGCCTGAATTAGGTTTCATAGCAAGACGTTTTTTGAGTTTAAGTAAATTATAAATATAGTCCCCGTCCTTTTTTACATAAGAAGGAGAATCCATAAGATAGGTGTAACTGCCGTCGTTTTCTACGTATAGGTAGTACTCTGGCATAGAATCTGCTACACCACTCGTATTCAAAACGTATTTGAGGGTAAGTTTATCGTTCACCCAAATTTTGAAATGATGGTTCAACGGGTGAAGCATAAAATAATTCCAGTCGGGCATATAGTCTTTGTAATTTTGCTCGGTCAAGCCGTACAAACTTATTCTTCCCGGGAAAAAGCCCCTTTTCATTGCCCACTCTTTTTGCTTTTCGTCAAGCGGAAATAACTTCTCGTCGTCGCTAAACTTTTTAATAAACATTTTCGCCCACTTATTATCCATGCCAAGCAAGCGAACTTCATTTAACATTTTTTCGTAATCGGTCATATATCCCTCTTAATCATTTATTTAATTTAATATAATACCTATTAAGCAAAAAGTCAAATAAAACAAAGAGTAACCATTGTAAGGTTACTCTTTTAAGTAGTTACATATTCTCAATGAGCATTTTATCTGCAACGAGCGCGATAAATTCGCCGTTTGTGCGCTTGTCGTTTGCTGTATATACCTTTACGCCAAAAAGA
>JAZQYG010000165.1:0-2634 GCA_045633305.1 Clostridia bacterium
AACTAAATTCGACGCTATATTATACGGTCATTTCCATACGGGATTTATTGAAAAGCAAGACGGAGTTGTGATTGCTAACCCCGGCTCTGTTTCTCTTCCAAAAGGTGGAACAAGCGCAAGTTATATCGTGATAGAAGATAGCAGCGTCACCTTAAAAGATTTGAACGGCAATAAAATATCGGAGACCACTCTTTAATGAAGATTGATTTAAAAGGAAAAGTAGTAGTTATAACCGGAGCAGGCGGGGGAATAGGTAGAGAAATTGCTTTGCGCCTCGGCTCGCTTGGCATGAAGATTGTATTGCTTGGGGGCACGAAAGAAGAGAAACTTCTAAAAACTCAAAGTTTGCTCTCAAATGGTTGTATAATCATACAAGGGGATTTGACTGATTTTTCTAAATTAGAGGAGTTCGTCCAAAAAACTATTTCTGCCTTTGACGGTGTGGACGTACTTATAAATAACGCAGGCGTTGCTCAAAATACGCCTTTTGAAAAAGTTAGTGAGCAAGAGTACGATAAAATTATGACGGTCAACGCAAAAGTCCCATACTTTCTAACGCAAAAACTTTTGCCCACTCTTCGTTTGTCCGAAACGCCAACCGTAATAAATATATCTTCAATAGTTGGGAGAGTAGGTTATCCTATGCAGTCGGTATATTCTGCATCTAAACATGCTTTACTTGGCTTTACCGAAAGTTTAGCAAGAGAAACTTACAAAGAAGGTATAAGAGTGCACGCGATATGTCCGGGAGGGGTGTATACCGATATGGTTAAGGTGTCGCGCCCTGACCTTTCCCCAGAAGGTATGATAATGCCCGAGGATATTGCCGACGTCGTAGAGTTTTTACTCACGCATAGAACGAACGCCGTGATAGACGAGGTCAAAATTCATAGATGCGGAAAAGAACCGTTTTAACTAAAAATTCAAAAAGAAAGTGTAGGTAGAAACCTACACTTTTTTTAATTTTAACGATAATTTAATCGTTTTCCTTTTACATTTGGTTTATTAAGTGCTAAAATAATAAGCGTTTTGAAAAAGGAAAAGGATAGACAAATGAAACCACAACTTTTAACTTCACTCAAAGGTTACACAAAAAAAGATTTATTCAAAGATTTATTTGCAGGGCTTATGGTTGCTATCATCGCCCTTCCGCTATCTATTGCGCTTGGTATACAGTCCGTACCGGGAGAGGTATCCTCTAACGGTATTCAGTTCGGTATAATAACGGCAATAGTTGCGGGATTTTTTATTTCCGCCCTTGGTGGAAGTAAATTCCAGATAGGTGGACCTACCGCGGCTTTTGTCGTTATTCTTTTTGGATATCTTGCTAATCCCGAAATAGGACTTCTCGGTCTTGCAATTGCGGGAATTATGGCTGGCGTTATCCTTATTATAATGGGACTTTTGCGCGCAGGCTCGGTAATGAAATTTTTCCCTTATCCTATTACGATAGGTTTTACTACGGGTATAGGAATTACGCTATTTATCGGTCAAATAAAAGATTTTTGCGGATTTAATGCAAGTGGCACCGAGGCTATACATAAACTCGTGTCCTACGTAGAAAATATCGCAACTTTTGATTTGGGCACCTTTATCGTAGGTCTTGTGGGACTTGCTTGCGTTATTTTATTACCCAAAGTTAATAAAAAGATTCCTTCGGCTTTCGTCGCTCTTATCGTTTGTACGGGACTAACTTTTGCCGTCAACGGACTTATGGGCGGAAAGGTTGCAACGATAGGCTCAAAATACGGAGATATAAAAGCAGGCTTTTTCCCGATAGATTTTTCCTCCGTGTCCACTGTTAATTTTGGCGCGCTAATAGTACCTGCAATCGTTATTGCTTTTCTTTGCGCAATCGAGAGTTTGCTCTCTGCAACGGTTGCCTCGGGTATGACTAATACCACCTTTGACACGAATCAAGAACTCGTTGGTCAAGGCGTTGCGAATATTTGTTCTTCTCTCGTTGGCGGACTTCCCGCAACTGGAGCGATTGCAAGAACTGCTGCAAGCATTGAAAACGGCGCAAGAAGTCCTTTGGCAGGCGTATTTCACTCCGTGTTCGTTTTGATATTGTATTTCGCTCTTATGGGTGTAGTTAAGCACATACCTCTTGCAGTATTTTCTGCAATACTTATGTCCGTTGCTATCAATATGAGTAGATTCCCGCTCTTTATCAAACTTGCAAAGTTCGGAATAAGAGATTCGATAATTTTATTTGCAACTTGCGCGCTCACCGTTATATTTGACCTTACCTACGGCGTACTTGGTGGAGTTGCTTTGACTTTTGTGTTGAATATCAAAAATATCAAAACGGGGCTCAAAATAGAGGTTGAACAGGTGAGCGAGAGTGAAAAGATAATTTCTCCTAAAGGTAGTTTGTTTTTCCTTAACGCTACCAAACTTGAAACTTTTATTGAAAAGGAGAGCAGTAGTGCGGAAAAAATTATCGTAAATTTAAACGGAGTAGATAGAGTTGACCAAACCGCTCTTGAAAAACTTGCTACCGTTCGCAAAAGACTTACCGTGCAAAATAAAACTTTCATTATAACTGGTGAAAACGAGATAACTAAAAAAAGAATTCAAAAGTTTTATAACGTACTAAATTAATTTTATATAAAGCACGCTACCTTACGG
>JAZQYG010000166.1:0-2236 GCA_045633305.1 Clostridia bacterium
AGAACCCAAAGGGTCGGTTATAATTTTTTTGTTCTTTCTTTTTTTCATAAAATCTCCTTTACTTTAGTTTTTGAAAAAAATTTTTTATTATACGCTTATAATTATTTAAAAAATTTGACATATTTTGCTAAATTTCTTATAATTATTTTATAAATCTAAAGGAGATTAATTATGAAAGAAAACTATATGGTATGTAACTGTAAACAAGTATCTTACAAAGATATCGCTGATGCTCTTGACGGACACACTAAATTTGAAGACGTTATCAAACTTTTCGAAGACGTTCAAAAAGTAACTCATTGTTCTACCGGTTGTGGCGGTTGTCACGACAAAGTTATGGATGTTATCTCCGAAATAATGATGGCTTAATCTTTGTTAATCCAGTCGTACGTAATTTCCGCGCAATCACTTACTATGGTTGCGCAATTTTTTTTGCGCGAAGCACATAATTCACGACAAATTATAGTCCCGTCGTTTTTTTCTTTGAATCTATTTGCAAGTTCTCTGACTTTTACGTAATGAGCCATTTTTGCCTCAACGTTTTTATTATCGGTGTTTCCTTCTAAAAGTCCTAAAACGATAAACATACCGCTTACTGCCCCACAAACTTCACCCATTTTGCCCATACCTCCTCCAAATGAAGAGGAAACTTTAAGCAAAGTTTGACTATCTAAGCCCAAACAATCCTCAAAAGCCAAAACTACCGCTTGACAGCAGTTATATCCCGATTTGTAATATTCTGCAGCGTTTATTGCATATTCTTCTCTCGTTTTCATATTCTCACCAGTCCTCGTCCGTAAATATTCTTTGTGACGTTTTTACGTCGTCGTAATACTCTTTGTATTTTCTTTTAAAACTTTCAGCGTCATTTTCGCCGTAAAGTTCATCCAAAGTATAATCAGCAGGGTCAAATCCGTCTTCGTCGTCAAGTTCTGACATTTTGAATAAATAGTCTCTAGTTATCATTTTACCACCTATCGATTACCCTGTTAAGTTCGTTAGCAATCCTTTCAAGTTCACGATTTGCAAAACCTTTACTGCTCGATATAAGTTTTGCAATTTTATCCCCTGCTTCTACAAGTTTTGCATACGCAGGAGAAAATTTATTTGCTTTCTTTATCTTGCCTTTTACGATAAGTTTTGCTATACCTTCGTTAACGCATACGTTGCTTACAATATCCCAAACCGTTCCACTAAAAGGCGCAAAGGCGCTATAAGAAAGTTTATCTGAAAGAACTGAGGCGAACTCCTCGCAAACTTTATCGTCCCCGTGAACGACAAAGGTTTTAAGTGGAGGCGCGTTTAACGATTTTGCGTAATTTATTAGTCCATTAACGTCTGCGTGTCCACTAATTCCGTCTAAATTTTCTATTTTTGCTCTAACTTCTACTTCCTCGCCAAATAGTTTGACGTATCTTGCTCCGTCCAAAAGACTTCTTCCAAGCGTTCCTTGCGTTTGATATCCTACGAATAAAATAGTGCTGTCCGCGCGCCACAAATTATGCTTTAAGTGGTGACGGATTCTTCCCGCTTCACACATACCGCTTGCCGAAATTATAATTTTAGAAGAATCATCGTAGTTTATCGCCTTTGAATCTTCCGTAGATGTTGATGCGTACAATCCATTAAACTCTATAGGATTGATTCCCGCATCTATAACGTCCTTCGTTTCTTTATCGCAATATTTTTCAAGACACTCTTTAAATATTCGAGTTGCCTCGTTTGCAAGAGGGCTATCAACGTACACCTTAAAATTAGAAAACGAGCCTGCTAATTTTTCGTGTTTTATCTCTCTCAAAATATACAAAAGTTCTTGCGTTCTACCTATTGCAAAACTTGGTATAACGAGGTTGCCACCTCGTGAAAAAGTATCGATAATTATTTGTGAAAGTTCTTTTTTGTAATCAGGTCTATCCCCGTGCAAGCGATTGCCGTAGGTCGACTCTATAACAAGATAATCTGCCTCTTTGCAATACTGAGGGTCTTTGAGTAACGGTTTATCAGTATTTCCGATATCACCTGAAAATAAAACTGTTTTAGTAATTCCGTTTTCAGTTAGTTTGATTTGTATGCTTGACGAACCTAACATATGCCCCGCGTCGTAAAAACGCGCGGTAACGTTTTCATCAACAAACACGTCTTCTTCGTACTCACAAGGTTTAAATAAATCTATCGTACCAAGAGCGTCAGCCATAGTATAAAGCGGAGTGTAAGGAACTTCTCCAGAGCGTTTTGC
>JAZQYG010000167.1:0-6232 GCA_045633305.1 Clostridia bacterium
TAAAAGAAGGGAAAATTTTTCACTATTTAAACGATAGCGTAGCAGAATTAAATTATGGAGACGTTTTTGTTTTACCTCCAAATTTGCCACACAAAATAAAAAAGGGAACGGATAAAGTTAAGTTCATTGCTATATCTTTTATGCCGGATTTTCTTACGGGGACAATTGAGTCAAATAAATTCGTTGCAGATTTTATCCATTATTTACTCGAACTCACTAATCAAAACGTACAGCCTAAATTTACGTTAAACGTAGACGATTCAATTTTTTCGGATACGATAATTTTGAGGATACAAAAGGAATTTTCTACGAGCAATACCGGAAAAGAAGCCGTTATCAAGTCCCTACTATCCGTATTGCTTTCGATATTCGCGCGCGCCTACTTTGAAAAAAACGTAGATAACGTTAAACTTAAATCGGATATTGAAGCCATACTTCATTGCAAATCTTACATAGATAACCATTTCAAAGAAAATCTTTCGCTTTTAGAAATGTCAAAATTAACCGCTATGTCTAAATCGTATTTTTGCGACGTTTTCAAAAAAGTCGTAGGACTGCCTTTCAAGAAATATCTTACGCTCAAACGTGTAGAACAAGCAAAAAAGTTAATAGCACAAGGCAACAAATTATCTTCTATAGCAAGAGAAGTCGGTTATGAGGACTTTAGTACTTTTTATAGGAATTTTGTAAATCACGTTGGAATCAGTCCAAAACAATTTAAGCAAAATTCTCCCAAATAACAAAGCCCAAGTTTCGCAAAAAATCTCTAAATTAACAAAACGCTAGTCGCCCGACAAAGATGCGACTAGCGTTTAATTATCCGCTTTGCGTAGATACAAGATATTAAACTGGGTCGTTATCTCTAAGTTTTAAAACAAGAGGCAATATTATTCCACCGATTAAGTTGCCTACGATGGTTAAAGTAACGTAACCTACTACCCTCCAAGATAATTCGCCCAAACAGAAGAAATAGAACATATTAGCAATAGAGTGGTCAAACCCACAAAATACGAAAACTATTATCGGGAACATAACGCCTACGTTAGCGCTCAATCCCTTCTTATGAGAGTGGTCCACGCTTAAAACTGAAAGCGTAATAAGAATTCCGCATAAAATACCAGAGCATAGAGCGGACAAAGCCCAGTTATCGAGCGAAATTTTTGCAAATATAGAACTACTACTAAGGGCTATAACTTCATTTGATAAAAAAGTTTGACCGACTAATAAGTACACCACGTAGACACCTATAATATTTCCGATAAGGCATACTGGAAGTTGCCAAAGTTTTTTAATGTTCGTATGTGGAATTTTAGGTATTAGTCCCGTAAATAACTTCATTTCAAAAGCAAGTATAACGAACATACCTAACGAAAATAGCAAAGAGCCTACTATTCTTCCATCACCCATAACGACGTTTGCAGTAATGGAGGAGGTTGCGCATATTGCAATCATTGCTCCTGATAGAAGGGTCATAAGTAAAAAATGCACGAAATCGTTGATTGTACCACGGTTTAATTTTTGTATCATAATAACCTCAAAAAGTTTTTTTATTATATTAACATGTTTTGAGCAATATTTCAATAGCAAATAAAAAATCGACAAGTTTTGCTTAAAACTTGTCGATTTTCTATTCTCCAACTTTTACTTTTGCTTGCACCGTAAAAGGGATTAAACCAGAATAGACGGGATATGCAGATTTGAAGGATTTACCAAATTTGGCGTAAAAGGTTTGATACAAACCGAATACGTCGACGTCTAGCGTCGCAAATCTTTGGTAGAGCGATTCAACGTCGGATTTAATTTTTGCCGAGTACTCTTTTTCAACTAAACTTACAACCGTTTGGTCTCTATCGTAACCGTTCACGTATTTCATATCGGCGAGAGTCAGTTCTATTTTGCACTCGGCAATCGGAGCGCCCTTTTCTATTTTGCACGAAATAGAAGAAGTTTTATTTTCAAACTCCATGCCTTCGTAGTTTTCGCCCGCCTTTACCGAAATCATACCGTCTTTGAACTGCTTTTTAACAAAGTTATACGAAATCACCTCTTCGTCCGAAAGTAAACCTACAACGGACGTTTTATTAAGACAAGCGCCCGTTCTCAAAGAAAGAAGGACCTTCTTTTCCCCGCTTTTTTCTTCTTGCGAGGACTCTTCCACCTTTATACCCTCTTTTACCTCGGGCAAAATTACTGCGCCACCGCCATCTCTTACTCCTGATAAATAATCCTTTATCGTGCATTTAACGGTGTCGTAATAATCTTCGTTTGCCGATATCATACGTTGAACGGCAAAAGAGGTCATCAAATTAATACCTATCTTTTCCAAAAGCACGTCGCTTGCCGTACCGTCGTAATACACGAGAGAGGTATTTTCCATAATTTTCGAATTAAGCAAAAGTTCTTCTAATGCTTCGTAAAGATTGCCGGAATTTGCCATATCCTTTCCGATAATTATTGAGTTACAATGAGCAAAACTCACGAACTCCGCGCTGTCCACCACGATTTTTTGTATTGCCTCGCCTAGAGTTCTACCTTCTGCTTGAGTTACGGCGTAGGTATTATTGCTAACTTTATCCGAACCGGACTGACCTGCAACCAAACTTTGACAAGCAATTTGTACTTTATCGTCTTTTTGGTCGAGGGCAATACCAACTACGATTGCGCGGTTATTCAAAGTAAGAGTATTAGTTATCGAACCGAAAAAGAAAAAAAGAGCGAATATTGCAATCAAAAGCAAAAACTTATTAGTCAGAACTTTTTTCATTATCTTCATCCCCCTTATAATCCTCGTCCGTCACCTCAAAATATCCCTCGTGCAAATCACCACAAAGTTTACTTTTGCATATTTTTTTGCTACATAGAGCAAAAATAGTCAAAACGAGAGGTATTACTACGCTCATAATTAGTCCAACGACCCAAAGTTTAGTGCCTAAACGAAATTCTATCTGCACGTCTTTGACTATAAAGTTCACGCAAAGAGCGCAAAGCGTTGCGCATATAGGAATATATATCTTGCGCGTTTTTTCTTTGAATACGTATTTAAAGGCGTTACCAGAGCCAAGCAAAACTAGCCCAAGTTTAAAAGCGCTTGCCGTTATCCAGTGAAGTATTGCAATCCAGTCCGCTTTGCCAACGTCTGATGAGATAAAGTTATATCCAGCAAGACGAGCAAAAGCATTATGAACGCTAGCGGTCATTTCGCCCCATTGCATAGTAAACACGCTAAATAATGCGCTCGTTGCAAGCGCAATACCTAAAGCGCCGAATAAAACGAGTTGTGTGCGCTTTTTCCGTCTATCCCTCACGTCAATAAACAAGAAGGGAAGATAGTCCCCAAACCATAAAAACACGTGTCTACCTTTGAGTAACTTTTCTCCGCCGTTTTCATCTAGTATCGGCAAAATTAAATCGGTGTTGAGTTTTGCGCTATTAAACACAAGACTTATTCCTATCGTGATTGCAAGCGACCATATAAATATTTCAGCGCAACGGGCTAAGGATTTTTCTCCTTTATATGCAAGATATCCGCACAAAACGAAAAGTGGTATAATCATTTGCAATCTATCGTGCCCGTCAAAAAAAGATTGAAGGACGTATTCCACCGTTTCAGTAGAAAGAAAAATTGCTTGAATCAAAAAGTAAACGGCAAAGGCTATTGCAATGATTTTGGCTAACACCTTAAATGCTTTGTTTTCAAAGCACAAAAGCCCAACCCTGCTTTTAATTAAATAAATACCACCAAGCACCAAAACGTCCACGAGGAGTAAACAAAGCGCAACAAGCCACATATCCCGTCCCGATTGACTTGCAAGATAACTTGGGAGCATTGCTAGTTTATATGCAGGCACGCAAATTGCCATAAGAAAAAACGTTTGACGTGAACTCATTTTTCTTCCCCCCTCATCCTAGTTTTATTTACGTTTGGAATAGATTCAGGTCTACGTTTCATAGAAAGATTACTTCTCTTAAACACGCCGTCTTGTAAATCCTCCGTAATAAGAGGAGCGTAAGGGGCAAGATATGGCGCTCCGTACGAGTCGTAAGACACGAGATAACACACCACGCCTATTATAGCAAGCGTAATTCCATACAGTCCAAGCACTCCTCCAACTCCTACGAAGAGTATTCGAAGTATTGAAAAAGTACCTATATCGTCTGGTACACAGTATAAACCTATTCCAGATAGCGCAGCTATTAAAACTGCTGGGGAGGAAAGAAGTCCCGCTTTGACCGCGGTATCGCCAAGAACTACCGCGCCAACGACGGATAGCGCCATACCTACGTATTTTGGCATACGCAGACTGGTTTCGTTCAAGACTTCAAAAATCAATATGACCAGTAGCATTTCAAGGGTGGGAGTGAGTGGTATTCCCGTGGTTGAGTTGAGTATAGTAATTAAAAATTTCAGTGGTAAAACTTGATATTGATACTCTTGAAGAGCGACGAACGCCCCCGGCAAAATTACGGCAACGAATATCCCGAATAGTCTAACTAGGCGTAGCATAGTCGCTCTAAAATCCATACGATAATAATCGCTACTGTCTTGAATATCCTCGATAAAAAGAAAAGGAAGAGTAAGCGCAATCGGAGAGCCGTCAACAAGAATTGCAACTCTCCCCTCAAGCATTTTATGAGCGAGAATATCGGGTTTTTCGGTTGTTCCGACTTGTCTAAATATAGAATAATTGCTCTCGGTCAAATATTTTGCAATATAAGACGAGTCCATCACACCGTCTATATTTATCTCACGGATTTTTGAACGGATTTTTTTAACGATTTTAGGGTGCGCTATACCTTTTATATACGAAAGCACTACCGCGGTTTGAGTATATTTACCAACGATAAATCTTTCCACCCTCAAATCTATGGTTGCAAGCCTTCTACGGAGTAGACTCATATTTGTATTCAAGTTTTCAACGAATCCCTCACGCGGACCTTTGAGTACCGTTGAAGTCGGTGGCTCCATAACGGGACGCATAGCCACTTTTTTCATAGAAAGGGCAATTATTTTATCCCCCGCGGTAATTACCACGTTACCTTGTGCAACCTCTTTTGAGGCAAGATAAGAGTTTTCCACCTCGTCGACTGACGCAGGAGGATAAATGAGTTTTTTGACCTCTTCAACCGAAAACTCTTTGAGCCTAACTAAAGGCTTGAGTACGCTCTCGGATAATACTGGTTTTTCCGTATTCTCGTCCACGTATATAACCCAAAGAGAGCCAAGGGAAGATATAACCTCGTGCGACTCAACGTCAAAACCCTCTCCTAAATATTTCATTATTTCGTCTTTATTCTTATTTTCCATAATTTGAGTTTTGACAAATATGCAAACGATTATTCTATCAATAAAAAAATCCCCCGAACTTTTGTGTGACAAAAAGTTAATAAATTTCAATTTATATAAATAAAAATTTTTTTTATATTGCTTAATCATGTGTATTATGCTATATTAACATATATTTGTAATTAAAAGTTTTCAACACAAAGGGTAATTTATGAACGAATTTCAAGAAAGATTACAAGATTTATTAATTGAAAATGATTTAAGTAGATTGCAACTTGCAAAAAGAATTGATATATCCTTTGAAACTTTAAACGGATATTTCAACAAAGACTTTTTCCCTGAAATTTCTATTGCGATTAAAATAGCAAATTACTTCAAGTGTTCTCTCGACTACTTAATGGGACTATCGCAAGAGTATGCTAACGGCGAAAAGAACGACTTAACTTTTGTTGAAACAGTTAAAAAATTAGTAAAAGAGAATAATTTATCTATAGAAAAACTTATGAAGGAAATTAATTTGAGCGAAACGAATTTTTATAGATGGCAAAGAGGAAATAATAAACCGTCTATGAGTTCTATAATTGCAATTAGTAAATATTTTGACGTGAGCGTAGATTATCTCGTTTGCGGAGAAATATCTAACTTATAAATTCAGTTTTTATAAAACAAAAAAAGGTCTTGAAAAAGACCTTTTTCTTATTTATTTTGACTCTTCATTTTGGCAACGAAAGCTTTTGCGCGAAGTCCTGCGTTTAGAATCGTTTTGCGGATTCTTATATTTTTGGGAGTAACTTCAAGCATTTCGTCCTCTGCTATAAACTCGATTGCCTCTTCCAAACTCATACGTTTGGGGGAATTAAGTCTCATTGCCTCGTCCGAGCCCGCCGCCCTCATATTAGTTATATGCTTTTTCTTGCATACGTTGACGACTATATCCTCGCTCTTTGG
>JAZQYG010000168.1:0-20879 GCA_045633305.1 Clostridia bacterium
AAACCGCGCGCGATAGAGATAATGAAAGAGTATTACGGCAAAATGCTCGAAAAAGGCGCGACTACTTTTTGGGAAGATTTCGATATGGACTGGGCGGAGAACTCGAACGATATCAACAGTTTTGCAAAAGAAGGCGAAAAAGATATTCACGGGGACTTCGGCGCTTTTTGCTACCTTGGTTACAGACACAGTTTGTGCCACGGTTGGTCTGCGGGCGTTATTACCTTTATACAAGAAGAGTGCGAATAAAAAAGGTAACGGCTTTTGCCGTTACCTTTTGGTTTATTCTTCGGGGTTTTGTCGTTTGAGTTTGCGATACTGACCGGGTGAAATCGATTGCTTTTGTTTGAAAACTCTACAAAAAGATTTTGCGTCGATAAAACCTACTTGTATTGCAATATCCTCGACTGAATCGTTTGTTTCTGATAAAAAAACGCAAGAGATATTTATTCTGTAATCGTTGAGCGCGTTATGAAAAGTGGTGTCGAGTAGTTGTTTGAAAGTTTTACAAAAATTACTTTTACTATAACCGCATAGACTCGCCACCGTTTCAATCTTGATGTCTTCGTTGTAATGCATGCGGATATATTCCATAGCGGTTTCGGCAAGAGAAACGGAGCGGATTTTTTTTGAAAAGTTAGAGCAATCGTCCTCGTTGATAAAGTCTTTCAAAACGCAAGCGAATATTTTGTAAAGGTTACCTTTGATAGCAAGTTCGGTGAAAGGGGTAAATTTTTCAAGAAGGTCAATCGTTTCGATTATTAGTGAATATAACTCGCGGTGAGTGGTGTCGTTGAGTTTGATAATGGGATTAGGAAAACTAGTTTTGGAAAGCATTTCAAAATAATTTTCCATCATAATAGGTCCTACTTCGATAACGAGAACGCGATTTTTGCGTGATTCGTCGCAGAGAATCTCGTGTGATACCATAGAGCCTATAATGGAGAAATCACCTTCATTTATGGTGTAGCGTTTGTTATCGATAACCGCCTCGTACGAGCCTTCTAAGCAATAAGCAATTTCGATTTCTGCGTGTTTATGCTTTTTGAAATAACTCATAGAGCGCAGAGCAACGTAGTAAGGTTTATCTCCGGTAATCATTTTTTGATAAAGCATATATCGTCCCCCTAAGTTAACAATACTATATAGTATTGAAAGGGAAAAGTCAAACGATAATTGTAAATTTTTGCGAATTTTTTAAGAAGATATGACGTTGATTGTATCAGTAGGTTGTGCTATTATGAGCGTATAAGGTAACTCTTAAAATATTTTTAAAGGAGGCACTAAAATGCCGGTATACGAATCTATTAAAAATGCAGATAACAAGATTGTTATCTCAAAAGAGAACAAAGAGTCCGTAGTTTTCGGTTGGGACAAGGTTTTGACCGAAATTGCAAGCAAAGTTGCTCTTGGCGCAAAGAATATTGCTATTGACGGTTGGTACGGAATCAACTACGAAAAAATAGCAAAGGCTTTATCTGAAAAGATTTCCGCGCCCGTAGAACTTATTTCTGCTCATACGCTTTATCTTTCCAGAAAGGAAATTATCGAGTATAATCATCCTTTCGTTACCGATGACCCCGGTTTTGGAAAGGTTAACACCAAAGGCGTTATCGAAGATATTATGGATAAAGATGCAGTTGCAAAAGTAAAAGAAAAACTTTCTGCAAAAAAATCCGTTATTATCCTTTACGGTATGGGCGCTAGCATCAAAGAGTTTGAATCTCTTCTCGACGTAAAACTATACGTTGACAACACTCACCAAAAAGTTCAATGGGATATGTGGGAAGGCAAACTTCCTACCTTTGGAACGGTTGAGCCCGTAAAAGATTACAGTTGGAAAGAATATAACTATTCCGACTATTATCTTTTGATGAGACAAAAGAATTATATGTACGGCGTAATGGATTATTACGTAGAGAACTATTTTGAAAATGACCTCGTTTTAGTTCCGAGACGCGCGTACGACGAAATTATGTCGACTTTGGTTAAATATCCTATTCACGAAGTTAAAATCTTCTCTCCCGGTCCTTGGGGCGCATATCGCTACGAACAAATGGATTACGGCGTAGAAGGCTTAGCAAACAACGCTTGGAACAAAATCGCAGGTCCTGAACTTCGTATTCTTATAGACTTTGGTGGAGAAAGAAGTATTTCTATGCCTATGCTCAACGCTATGCAATACGGTGAAGAACTCGTAGGTTCGCTTATTCATAAGCAATACCCCGGACTTTTCCCTCTTGATATATGGCTTGACGACGGATGGCATCCCACCAAACAACCTGCTGAAAGAATTAGTATGCCGATGCATATTCACCCCAGTAGTAAATACGTAGAGGATAACTTCAACGAGCCTCTCGGAAGATACGAGACCTATTACATAGCAGAAGCGTATGAAGGCGCAAATACTTGGATGGGATTCAAGGACGACGCGGATATCGAAGAGTGGGAGAGACTTTGTGAAGAATCACAAAATATCAAACCTATCGAAAACTGGAAAGACTTCATTGCTAACTGGAATAGCAAAGAAGGAGACCTCTATCTTATTCCCCCAGGAACTATGCACGGTCACGGCGGTAACCAAATGGTACTTGAAATGGACACCAACCCCAGTATCAACGGTACTGAATATTCCTTCTTTGAATACGACTTTGCAAGACCTTCTTGGGACGATAACGCAAAGACTATGACTGGTAAACCCTTAAAGATGCACTTAGAGCACGGAAGAAATATGGAAAAGACAAGAAGAGAATCTTGGGTAAAAGACAATCTTCTTTCTACTCCTCTCGTTGTTAAATGGACTCCCGAATATTTCATTGACCGTTATAAAACTTATTCGGTAATGCCTTACCACGTAGAGAGAATACATTTTGAAAACGTAGGTGAATATTCTACCGAGGGTAAATTTATGCATATGGTAACTCTTACCGTAGGTAAAAAGGTAACCTTGCGCTCCAAGACGAATCCCGAATTCAAAGCAGAGTGCGATAAGTTCCAAACCCTCGTAGTTCCTGCAAGTTTCGGTGATTACGAAATTGTAAACGAAGAAGGCGGAAGGGTAACTTGCGTTATCCAAAGATGGAAAAAAGGCTAAAAAATTTATACGCTTTCTCCCAGAGTTTTTTGGGGGAAAGCGTACTTTGACAAAAAAGGTAAAATTATAGGAGAAAAGTTATGAACATTTTAGCAATAGGCGCGCATCCCGACGACGTAGAAGAAAGTTGTGGCGGAACGCTTGCAAAGTATGCAAAACTCGGACACAAAGTATTTACGGCAACGGCGACTAACGGTAACGTAGGTTCAGCGACTTTGTCAATGGAAGAAATAGCCAAAGTTCGTAAAGAAGAGGCAAAACGCGCCGCATCCCATATCGGAGCGGAGTATATTTGTCTTGACTACGACGACGAAATGTTCTTCGAGGACAAAAAGGCTAGACTTGATTTTATTAACCTCGTACGTTATTGCAAGGCGGATATAATCTTGACTCACTATCCAAAAGATTATAATCCCGACCACGAATTAACTAGCAAAATCGTAAACGATATTGCCGTTATGATACCGATTGAGAAGATAAAGACCAAAGCAAAGCCTTATGATAAAATTCCTATGATTGCTTATTTTGAGCCCGTACACGGACTTGGATTCGTTCCTACCGATTACGTTGATATAACTGACGTTTTTGATATTAAGAAAAAAATGTGTTACGAGCATCAAAGTCAAATTAGTTGGATGCAAGACAACTACAAAGACGCAGTTGGAGACAAAGACTTTTTTGACGGAATCGAAATAAGCGGTAGATTCTGGGGACAACAATGCGGAGTAAAATACGCCGAAGGATTCGTTATGGCTAAAAACGCATTTAGAGTTTTGCCCCGTAGGATATTACCTTAAAATGAATACGACGATTAAAAATCACCCCGCATACGGACGTTGTCTGTATGCGGATAACGGTGTTTTAGAAATAGGAATACCTCTCGACTTCGGATTAAGAATAGGTCATTTGTCTTTTGTTGGAGGAGATAACGTTTTTTACGTTCAACCAACCACTACGAGTAAATTTTGTACGGAAAAAGGATGGAAAATTCGCGGTGGACATAGATTTTGGCTTGCTCCTGAGAGCGAAAAGAATTATTACCCCGACAACGAGCCGATTGAATATGAAATAAAGGGTGAAAGCATAGTTTTGACCCAAAACAAAGACGAGTGGCTTGGGGTTGTTAAGAGCATAACGCTCACTTTTGATGATAATCGTATCCACGTAAAACACGAGGTTTTGAATCTTAACGATAATCCTATCAAATGTTCCCTTTGGGGTATTAGCGCTATGAAAGAAGGTGGAGTTGAATATATCAAACTCAACCGCAGAGACGGGGGATACGACCCTTTGCACGCTATCGCTATTTGGGATTACGCGAGCCTTGGAGATAAGCGCGCAACCTATGAAAGAGAGCAGATAATCCTCAGAAACGTACCGTCGGATGAAAAATACAAAATAGGCGTGCGTCATCCGGTTTTGCCTATTAGGTACGAATTACAAAATCTAACCTTTTTGAAATATTTTAACGTCCAAGAGGATAAAGAATATCCCGATTTTGGCGTTTCATACGAAACCTATTTGAGCGATATGACCGAGATTGAAAGTTTATCACCTCTCGTGGAGTTAAAGAGAGGAGAAAGAGCAAAGCACGAAGAAATTTGGGCTCTTGTGAAGACGAATTAAAGGAGAAAAGATGAAAGCAAATATAGTGGCAGTTGGACTTGCTCATCCCTTTGAAGTGGGGTATAGCGAGGCGGGAAAATTACTTGACGAAACCGTAAAAACTATAATTAAACAAGGATGTGATTGTGCAAACGTCAACGTCGTTATGCACGATTTTAACACGGTAAAAGAAGCGGTGGCGCAAATCAAAAACCTCGACGCAGATGCTTTACTTATTTGTATAGCAACTTGGAGCGAGGACCATCATTTACTTGATTTACTATCCTACGTCGATAAACCCGTAATACTTAGAGCCTATCCCGCAAAGGATACGGGTTCGCTTTGTTGCGCTCATCAAATCGGCGCGGTATTTACCGATATAGGCAAAAATTACGAATTCGTGTACGGCGAAGCGGATAGCGAGGCTTGCGCCAAAAAGGCTATAAAAATTGCAACCGCCTACGCTCTTGCAAATAATATGAATAAAGTAAAGATGGGAACTATCGGTGGTAGAGTAAAAGGTATGACCGAAATTGCCTACGACGAATTTTCAATTAAGGAAAAACTGGGCGCAAGAATAATTAATATCCAAGAGAGTGAAATGCTCAAAAGGGTAAACGAATTAACGGACGAAGAGGCACAAAAAATTCTCGACAGCAAAAAAGATACCCTTGCTCCTTGCCGTGTTCTTTCAAGTAAAGAAAGTATGTTAGAGTCAATTAAATATTACGGCGCGCTTAAAGGACTTTGTGAGGAGTACGATTTAGAGGCGCTTTCGGTTAGTTGTTACACCACCTATATGGGTAAAGTTTGTCTTGGCTATTCACTTCTTGCAGAGGAGGGTATCGTTGCCTCTTGCGAAGGTGACGTAACCAGCGCTCTCACTATGAAATTATTATACGAACTTAGCGGTCAACCTGTTAATAACACCGATTACTTATATCACGACGAAGAAAAAAATACTATTCTTTTCGGTCACTGCGGTTCTTCTGGTTTTTCCATAGCAGGTAGCGAAATAGAACTTGCTCCCGTTAGACTTGCCGAAAGCGGAGTATGTAGTCGTTTCGTTCCTAAAACGGGTACGGTTACCCTTGTAAATATATGCGGACACGGAGAAAAATTCCGTATGGCGGTTATGGTAGGCGAGGCAACTGCTTGTGGTATGGAATTTCCGGGAAATCCTTCCGTCGTTCGTTTTGAGAAAAAAGTAGAAGAGATAAACGAAGAGATTATGAAAAACGGAATAGGTCATCACTGGATGATAGGATACGGTGACTTCCGTGAAGAACTTGCAAGATTTTGCAAGATAAAAGGTATTAAGCATTACGAAATTTAAGGAGAAAAGTATGAAAAGGTCAGAAATAAATCTTGCTATGAAAAAAGCGCTTGAACTGTTTAGCGAATACAAAATAAATCTTCCACCTTTCGTTTTATGGAGCGCAGAGGAGTGGAAAGGAAAAGGCGAAGAGGCGCAAGAGATAAAAGACAACTTGCTTGGTTGGGATATAACCGATTTCGGTCAAGGAGATTTTTCAAAAACTGGTCTTTTGCTTATAACCCTTAGAAACGGCAATCAAAAAAAATTCGACGTTTATCCTAAGCCCTATGCAGAAAAGTTGATGGTAGTTGAAGAAAATCAAATCACGCCTATGCATTTTCACTGGAATAAGATGGAAGATATAATCAACTGTGGCGGCGGAAATTTGATGATTAAACTTTATAATTCTACCGAAGACGAGGATTTGGCGGACAGTGATATCACGGTGAGCATAGACGGAGTAAAACACGTTTTTCCTGCAGGTCACGTGGTTTGTATTAAACCCGGAGAGAGCATTACCTTAACTAGAGGGCTCTATCATAGATTCTGGGGCGAAAACGGTAGAGTTTTGGTAAGAGAAGTATCAATGTGTAACGACGACGCTAACGATAATAGATTTTATGATAAAGTCGGTCGTTTTCCAGAGATTGAAGAGGACGAAAAACCCCTTTATCTGCTTTGTACCGAATACGATTTGAATAAATAGTCTAATTTAAAAAACAATAATTTTGGAGAATATAATGCTTAAAAATAAAATTTTAAAGATTTTTATTCCAATAGCCATAATTATCTGCCTTTGCACGGTGGTTGCTTTTGCAACGCTTAGCGAAGGAGTGGAAATTTTTGGAGACGAGGTGAAAAGCGAGTACGAGTTGGGCGCTAATATCACTCTGCCTGAAAAACAATTCGTAAAAGGAGAGGAGAGGGTAGTGGCTAATCCTACGCTCACCTATCCAAGTGGCAAAAAGAGCACCTTTTCGGTGGTTAAACTTGACGAACTCGGCGCGTATACTTTAAATTATACCGCCGTGGTTGGTGGAGTCGAAAATTCTAAATCGTATACTTTTGCAACCAAAATTACCTCAAATAGACTTTGGGGTGATAATCATATGATTATTCCGACTGAAACTAAAATTCCCACCTATTCTACCGAACTTGGCGCTTACGAGAATAAAGACGCCCTTCTTCTTTCTGCTCACGCAAAAGGTTATACCAAATTCCAGAGCAAAATTTATCTTGGGGACAACACCTTAAGCGACGAACTTATTAATTTGATGGTAGTACCAAGAAACCTGGGTGTTTTGGATTTTCAGAGTTTGAAGATAGTATTAGAGGATGCGAAAGATACCTCTAATAAACTATATATAAAAATTTCTGCTTGCGGTTACGATTTAGCAAACCAAGCAGACTTTGAACTTAGCACAAATAGATTTAAGGCAGTAGTTCAAGCGTCTACCGACGACGTCAATTACACTAGAGCGTCCGCGCCTAGCACGTACTGTTTGTCTAGCACTGGTTTTTACGGTCAACTTGGAGCAAAGTCAGCGAGCCCCGCTCTTCCTATTTCAATAAGGTATTCGAATAGCGAGAGCAAAGTCAAAGTTGTTTGTGGCAATCAAGAATTCGAACTTAATCTTTTTGATGAAACCTTTATGGGCGTAGGTCACAGTTTTAAAGGAATCGCATCAAATAGAGCAAACCTTTATCTCGGCTTTGAAAAATTCAAAACTAACGCGGAAGGAAAGGTTGCAGTATATAGCGTTGACGGGCTTGATATGGGAGCAAAAATTGCTCAATCTCAAAAAAGTCCCGCTATTGCAATTGACTACAAAACTTTTACCCCCGACACGATTAAAGCAAAAGTTAATTCCAAACATTACTTTTTGGACGCGCACGTTATTGATGCCGTTAATAAAAACCTTGACTGTGAAGTGACGGTATATTACTGCAATAACGACGCTATGGAAAAATTAAATACGGGTTACGATTATTTCGTTCCGAATAGAGTGGGCAAATATATAGTAGAGTACGTCTCTCAAAACAACTTTGCAGGTAAAAGCGGGCAATCTTCTTACGTTTTGAACGTTGTAAGCGCGCAAGATTGCGCTATGGACTTTACCTTTGGCGCTCTTCCATCAAGCGTTGACGTTGGACAAAACGTAATTATTCCCGAGTGCTCGATAAGTGGCGGAATAGGTGAGAAGAAGGTAGTATACAGCGCAAAAGTAGGTGGAAAAGAGGTGCAAATTAAAGGAAACACCATCTTTGCCGAGTACGCTGGTGAACTTATTTTAACCGCTAGCGTAACGGACGACGCGTACGACGCTCAAAATCCTTTCACAAAAACCACCTCGATAACCGTAGTTGGCAGTAACGAAACGTTCTTGTCCGTGGGATACGTTCCGACAAGAGTTATAGCGGGAGACAGTATCGACTTAAACGTTGACGCGTACACGTTTACCGAAAACGGTAAGACGAATATTGATTATACGGTTAAGATTGACGGCGTTTTAATTTCGGGGGACGTATTTACTCCTTCCGTTGCGCAAAAAGGCGTTAGAGAAATCGTAATTGATGCCGACGGCGCGCAAAGAGTTATAAGCGTAGAAGTCGTTGAGCCTTATAAAGGCGCAAGTCAATCGGTCTTGGATTATTTCAGTATTCAAAACGCGACGGCAATGCTTTCCGACGAATACGACAATATAAGACTCACCGTCACACAAGACGCGCAGATTGAATTTTTGCGCACGATAGACGCAGATGCTTTTAGTTTTGGTTTTGCTGTCAAAGGTAATAGTTCTAAAATTGAAAAACATAGCGCGAAGTTTGACAAATTGAAGATTACTTTGATAGAGGCTACAGACGCAGACAAACAAGTATCTTTCTATATTTCAAAAGGTAGTGAGAACAATCTCAATTACTCTACCTTTACTTATAACGGCAAAAGCAAAGCAATATACGGTTCTTTTTACGACGTGTTTGCTATGGTTGCCTTCAACGTAAGATACGACAAAGATAGCAATTCTCTTTACGATTCAAAAGACACTAAACTTGCCGAACTCAATAAAGCAAACGACGGCAGTCAATTCGACGGATTTGAAGAGATTTATCTTAAAGTTGAAGTGCTTGGAGTAACGGATACCTCTATCGTTCATATAAAATCGATTGCAAACCAAAGTTTTGACGTGAACGTAAAAAGTGACAAAAACGCAGGTCCTGACGTTGTGTTTAATTCAAAAGAGTGGAACGCAAAAGCAAACGAGGAGTTCGTATTCCCTAGTTGCGCCGTTTACGATACGTTAAGCGAGGTTGCATCTTTTGAAATGAAGATGACGGACTCGAATTCTAACGTTTTGTTGACCTCTTCCGATTTGAGTGGATTGAAGTATACCTTTACTGCTAACGGCAATTATAACGTTACTTATACCGCTGTGGATATTGAGGGAAACGTAAACGTCGTTAATAAAGTTGTTTCCGTAAAAGACGACTTACAAGACGATATAATGGACGTTATGGGTGTAAAAGTATTCTCATCTGAGGTTAGCGCGCCTTCTCTCGTTATAAGGTCTATTCCCACGAAGAGCGCAAACGTGAACGAGGCGTTTAACGTTGCTAAAATCGAGGTTGACGATAACGGTGGAAAGAATAACTTAAAAATGTACTTGTACGTAATCGCTCCGGACGGAGGAAGAGCGCTCGTTCTTTGCACGCCTTCCAAAACGAATATAGACGAAACTCTTGAAATAGAAGAAAAAGTCGCAATGTTCACGAGCGAAGAGGCGGAGTATATAACTTACACTGCAAATAAAGCGGGTAAATATCTCGTATATTACTTGATTTTAGACGATAGCGGTCTATCGACGATTGCTTATTACGCTGTAGAGGTGAAATAATGAGTACAAAAATCGTAGACGCAGGTAAATCTGAGTACAAATTGTTAATTGCAAACGATAGCGAAATTGATAGAGTGGCCTCTGGTAATTTCAACAAAATATTATTTGAGTCAACAGGCGTTGAACTTTTGGTTGAGGTAGAAGGAGAGACTCTTCCAAAGAAATTCGTTTCGATAGGCAATACAAAAGCGTTCAAAAATCAAAATTTTGACAAATCTTATACCGAAAGTGGTGTAGCAATCGTAGAAAAAGACGGCAACTTGTATATATTTGGAAAAGGGTACAGTGGCGCGGTTTGGGCGGTGCAAGTATTCTTTGAACAAGCAATAAATTACAGATTTTATACCAAAGACGAAATAAGTTTTGATAAAACTCAAGATTTAGAGATAGGCGGTTTTGATTATAAGTTTACGCCCTCTATTTTAAATCGCGGAAGTGGATTTGCTTTGTGCCGTACGGATAGAGAATACGCGACTGGACTCAAAGCCTACGCTTGGTACGGAGAAAGACCGGACGGAACGAGTTTTTGGGGAACGTGGGCGCATAATCATTTCACTATGATACCGCCCGATAAATACGGGGAAAGCCATCCCGAGTGGTTTAACGACAAGAAAAACCAGTTGTGTTTATCTAATATGGAGATGAGAGATGAGTTTTTCAAAAACTTTGTTGAATATCTCAAAACTCAAACTACTCAAACTCACTTTTTGTTAGGTCACCAAGATAATTACGATTTTTGTTATTGCGACGAGTGTAAAAAGAAAATCGAACAAATAGGCGCGGGCGGACTTTGTATGGAGTTTATAAACGATATAGCAAGACGTACCGAAAAATGGCGCAAGGAAAATTGTCCTAATAGAGAAATTAGCGTAGGAACTCTTGCGTATAGTTTGGAAACGAGTATCGTTCCTCCGGTAAAGAAAGTTAACGGTGAGTACGTGCCTGTATCTACGAGCGTAATTGCAGAGCCTAACGTATTCGTTGCCTTTGCTCCTATTGATGCAATCGAGCACTCAAGACCTATAACGGACGAGGTTAACAAAGAATTTTTCAATATATTCAAAAAATGGCGAATTGTTTGTAATAGATTTAGTTACTATTTCTATTTTGGAAGTTTTAGACGTTGCTTTGAGATAGTTGACGGAATATATCTTTTTAAAGAAAACGTAAAAACGGTCAAAGAGTTTGGTTGCGAAACCTTATTCGTAGAAAACAACAGTTCCAAAAATTCAATCTTTTTCCAAGCAATGCACCTATTTGTTTTGACGAGTCTTGAGTGGAATCACGAGAAAGATACGGATGAACTCATTGACGAATTTATGTCCGCATACTACAAGTGCGCAAAAGAGCCTATGAGGGAGTTTTTTGACTACTGCATAGACTACTGGGCAAAGGTCAGAGCGCGCGAGGAGTACTTCAACGGTCAAAAATATACCTACGGTATGTGTTTGACGGACACCATACACTCGGGCTTTTGGAGTTTAAACGCTTTATATGACTTGAATTTACTACTTGACAAGGCTGATAAAATCATAGATGAAAGCGATTACTCAAAAGAGCAAAAGGAATTTTTGCACGATAGAGTAGAAGTTGAGAGGTTGAGTGTAATTTGCGCAGAAGTTGAAAATTTCGTTTCCGCAACTACCAGTTACGACGAGGCAAGACAGATAAACGCTTTTACTGTAGAATCGGCGCATAAACTCGTAGATAGATTTGAAAAAGGTATCAAAAAGTTCAATATTCCCAAGGTTGACGGGGACGGTAAAACGGCTTTTGATACGATAGCAAGGTGGCGTGAAGAGATTGATAGCGCTGCGCGCGGATGGGAAAACAGAATTTATAAATTGCACGGCAAAATTTATGAACTCTTCGGAGAAAAGTAAACGACACGGTTAAGGTGAATTATGAAAAATAAATTACTCGTTAAAATATTAATAGTAGTTCTTTGCATGGCGACGCTTGTTGGTTGTTCTACTCCCGAGGTTACTTATTACGATGCGGAGTATAACGGCGAAACCGTTGAAAAAGTCCTACTTTGTAATAACGGAGCAAGCGAATATAAGGTGTTGCTTTCAGCAGAGGCGGACGAAATTGAAGATTATTCGGCCAAAGAATTGCAACTTTTTATAAAAGAATCTACTGGTTGTGATTTGGAAATTGTAAATGACGCCGAATTCAATTACACTGCAAGCGACAAATATATTTCTATCGGTGAAACTGCTCTCAAAGACCAAAAAGGCGTAACGGTTGACTTTGATACCTACGGAAGAGACGGATATATTATCAAATTCGTTGATAACTCCTACCTTATTTGTGGGGGAGGCTCGTATGGAAGTTTATACGGCGTGTACGAATTTTTGAATAGAGCAATAGGTTGGGAACCTTACGCAGTAGACGAAATTTATTACCAAAAAGCGGTAAAACTCGAAACTGAAAAATACGATATATCCGATATTCCTGCCTTTAAAAATAGAACTGGTGGATATTTTGAAGGAAGAGAGGACGCATACGCGACTGCAAGACTTAGAACGTACTCGGCAAACTTTGACGGAATATTTGGTAACGACAACTGGACTCTACAAGGGTGGGTGCACAACATATTCAAAGTAATGCCTCACGAAAAATATCAAAAGGACCACCCCGAGTGGTATCAAGGTAGTCAGTTGTGTTTGTCTAATACTGAAATGCGCGAAGAGTTTGCAAAGAGATTCGTAGAAATCGTAAAAAACAATCCTTCCGTATCACAGTTTGCAATATCAAACGCGGATAACGAGAATTATTGCACGTGCGATAATTGTATGGCGTACAATCGTAACTACGATAACTACGAAGGAGAATTTGACGAAGGATTAAAGCCTTCTCAAAGAGATAATACGGGTAGAAGCGTTCTCCAAATGGAGTTCACTAACTACGTTGCTCGCAAAGTAAAAGAGGCTCTTGCCGATAATCCGCAAAGACAAAAAGAGGTCAAAGTCGTTTACGTTGCATACTATCACAGTGAAAAAGCGCCCGTAAAGTGGAACGAATCAGAGAACAAATACGAGCCCATAACAGCCGATTGCGTGCCTGAAGATAACGTTGCTGTAATGTACGCTTGTATAAGAGCGGGATTCTATTACGAACTTATGGACGAAGTTCATAACGCAAAGACTAAACCTATTTTGGACGGTTGGGCATCGCTTGGCGCCCAGATGTACGGATACGTATATGGTAACCATTTCCAAAGAACGGCGGAGTGGTTCGACGACTTTTCTTCTATTCAAAAGAATATGCAGTATTTTGCAGAGGTTGGCGGTGGTAACTGGTTCTTCTCCGAGAACGCGTCAGGCTCAAAACAATCCGTTGCGTTTCAAAATTTGCGCCAATACGTTTATTCCAAACTCCAGTGGAATCCGTATTTAGATATGAACGAACTCATTGACGACTTTATGGTGAATTACTATAAAGCCGGAGCCCAGAAGATGAAGAGTTACTTTGACTACGTAAGACTTTATTACGATACCAAACTTCACGAACTTGAAGTTGACGGAAAAATATCAGGAGCAATGGGTTCGATAGGATTTGAGTATACCTCTGCTTATCACGACTATAACTCGCTACTACAGATGAACGATATCATTACTAGCGCAAAAAACGAGGTTGAAAAAGCAGGATACGACGAATTTACCAAGACCAAACTAATAAACAGAATAAAAGCGGAAAGTTTGACAGTCAGATATTATTTGCTCGAAAACTTCAGAGAAAAAATGGATAGTGCGACCTACGTTGCGCTCGTTGAATCTTTCAGAAAGGACGCAACCGCTCTTGAAATTTTTTCAAACGTAGACAGTTTATGTAACGTTTGGCTTGGTGCGGTAGAGGGGTAAGAGTATGAAAAGTTTTAAATTCTTTTTACTTTTAATTGTAACGCTTGCGTTAACTTTGGCTTTCGTCGGTTGCAACGGTTGTGACCCCGAACAGGAAAATGCGAAGGTAACTTTGGATAAAACCGAACTCACGTTAACGCTCGGAGAGAGCGCCACGATAAAAGCGCAAACCTTAACGAAAGGGGCAACAGTTGAGTGGGCGTCGTCTAACTCTGCAATATGCTCGGTAGAAAAAGGCGTGCTTTCAACTCACGCGCTTGGAATCGTAGAAATAACTGCAACTTGCGAGGGCGAAACGGCTAGTTGTATGGTAGAGGTCATAGCCCCCGTTTCGGGAAATATGCAGGGATACACCTTGAATCTTAACCGAAATAGCGTAACGCTTTGTTTGTCTGAAACCTTTTTAGTCGTGCCCGAACTTAAAAACGTAAACGGTCAAAGCGAGAGCGCAACCTTTAGTTACCTTTCTTTGAATCCTAGCGTTGCTACGGTAGACGGCAGTGGAAAAATCACCGCTATTGCTATCGGACAAACTAGTATAGAAGTTAAGTACCAAAACGGCGATAACTGGATAAGCACCCTTATACAAGTCAATGTAGAGCACGATTATAAGGTCGTAATTTCTCCTTTTGGTGAAGACGTCAATCAAGGGGATAAACTAGATATTGTCTACGAGGTATATAAAGACGGCGTGCTCGTCGACTATCCTCAAGAAAACGTATCGGTATATTTATCGAATAACGAAGTTGCATCTATTGAAAATGGAAAAATAGAGGGAAAAGAAGTCGGAATAACGGAACTGACCGTGCTTTTGACGGACGTAAACGTTAAAGGAAGTTACGAGTTTGCAGTAATTCCACTTAATCCTACACCTATAAATTTGAGCATTGACGATATTGAGATGTACGTTGGCGCGACGGTTGACGTAAACGTTGAGGGAGCGTCCTGGGGACATTTCGGTTATAAAGTGTCAAACAACGATTTTTCAGTTGAAAACGGCAAAATAACGGCAAAGACCGAATCTGAAACGACACTCACCGTAACTCACCTTGAAACTAAGAAGAGTATTACCGCGACGGTAAGGTCTAACTTGTTTAATCCTTGCATCACGACCGCAGAACAATTCCTCGATATAAATTACGCTTTATCAGATTGTTATCTCGATGCGGATATAGATTTATCGGGAGCAGAGTGGAAGAGCAAGACTGGTTTTTCTACGATATTTATGAGTAGCCCGAATTCCGAGGTTGCATATCTGGTTGAAAAGTTGAACGTTTCACTCGACGGACGTGGACACAAGATAACCGTTAGATATGACCACGATATAGCGGGAGAGAGTCTCGTAGGTGGTATATTCTATAAAACCGCAGGCTCTAATTCTAATATAGTTATCAAAAATTTAGTGGTAGACTTCGAGGCTAAATACTTTGGTCCTGGCGATAGCACGGGAGTTGCCGCTATGAACAGCGTAATTACGCTTGATGGATATAAGACCGAAGTTAACGACTGTTTCATAGGAGTTAGGATGTATTCCGACAACAACGTAAACCGTGAAACTGTAATCGGTAACTTCAACGGTGGAAATATGAACAACTGTATATTCGATATAGCGGTATACAAAAATAACGTATTCCAGTCGGGCGTAGGTACTCCTACTTGGCACGGCAAAAATAATACCGTCAAAAATAGTACTATTATCCATAACGGCGGAGCGGAATACTCGAGTGGTTTGACTAACGGCAGTTATTATAGCAAACTTTCTAACTTTATTACCGCGTGGAAAGTAAACGAACTTGTAAATCAATCAACCTACACCGCTTGGAGCGTAGAAAACGATAAACTTCATCTAAACGGCAGAGAGGTTGTAGTTAATCTTGCCGAAGTTAACTGGACAGACCCTTGTATCACGACGGCAGAACAATTCCTTGCACTAGATAAAGCAACTGGACCTATGTATCTTGGGGCGGATATTGATTTGACTGATGCGGTTTGGAAAACAAAAACCGGATTTTCTCTCACAGGTCTTATGACTGATACTACATCTACCGTTGCTTACCTCGTTGATAGTTTGAACTTTAATTTGGATGGAAGAGGACACAAAGTCACGGTTAGATACGACCACGATATTGCAGGTAATGCGCTCGTAGGTGGTATATTCTATCAAATATCGGGAACTTCTTCTAATATAGTTATCAAAAACTTAGTGGTGGATTTCGAGGCAAAATACGTCGGTCCTAACCACGGTACGGCTATGAATAGCGTGATAACTTTAGTTGGGTACAAAGCGTCGTTAGAAAGTTGTTATATCAAGGCAAGGATGTACGCTGACGATAGCGTAAATCGTGAAACTGTAATCGGCAACTTTAACGGTGGTACGGTTAATAACTGCGTGTTTGACATGGCTGTATATTTAGACGACGTTTTCCAACACGGCAAAGGCACTGCATTATGGCACGGAAAGAATTCTTTCGTTCAAAACAGTACTTTGATATACAATTCTACTCAAGCGTTTACGGGTGCGTTTACAAACGGTAGTTACTACAAATCGTTCACAGACTTTATCACGGCGTGGAATCAAAATGCGCTCGTAAATCAATCTACCTATACCGCTTGGAGCGTGTTAAACGGCGAACTTTATTTGAGTGACAGAAAGGTAACCTTTTAAGTGAATTAAATCCTAAAAATTAACGATAATTTGCTCTACAGGAGGATATTATGAAAGTTTATAAAAAACCACTACTTGACGTAACAAGCCTTATATCCAACAAGGCTATTGCAAGTATAGAGTTTGATATTAGTTATTCCGATTACTGCCAAGTAAACGGTAGAGATACCGCTACGCCAAAAGAATCGGCCGTAGATAGTTACAGCATAGCGTCTTAAGGAGGATATATGAAAAAAGCGTTTTATATTATTCTATCGCTAGCATTTATTATAGCCTTGTCAACTGGTATCGTGGCGTCGGCAGAAAGCGCTACCCCTACTTTCACCAGAGACGTTGAGGTTGACTATAACGTCTTTAAGGGTGATATAGGTGGAAAACAATGCGCGGTCGTTTGGTCTGACGTTGATAAAAAATACAGCAAAAAGAACGAGTACGGTCACTTTATCTATAAATCGGTAACAGACGAGAAAAAAATAGATGTTACAAAAGGATTTTTTGATAAGGCAAACGAGGGCGAAGAGTCATTTGCAACGAGTTACGATTTGTCTAAACTTGAAAAGAACGTTGAGTATAGCGTAAAGGCGTACGTAAAATCTTCTGACGGCAAAGTTAAACTCAGTAGAACCACCGCGGTATTCAAAAACGTTGATTCACCACTCGCAACTGATTTTGAAGTTAAAACCTCAGGTTCGCACGTAGTTTGTGACTCTCAAGACGTTTATACTAACTTTAGCGGTGGAGAAAACGATACGAATACGCAATATTACGTTTACGTGAACGGTCAACTCATTGGCGCAACTACCAAAGATAATTATGACGAAAACTTTGAGATGCTTTGGAGTAACGTAGGTAAAAAACTGAGATACGATATACACGAGGTTATATTTAAATATAATCAAACGGAGGGTAGATACGACTACGAGGACGGAGATTATAATATCACTATCAAAACTATGTCGGGTTTGAATAACGGTGGTGTTAGCAGTACTGTTTTGAAGGTAAAAACTTTATTGAGCGAACCTGCTTTGCTTAATATAGGAACGAGTCAAGAGAGCCTGGCGTCTATATCTAATAATACTTATTACGTCTTGGGTAGAGATATGGATTTGACGGGCGCAAACCCCGGCAAATGTGATTCACTTGACGGAGCGGGCGATACTGTCAAAGCAAACGGATGTTACTATATAATAAACAAATATTTTAACGATACGTTAGACGGACTCGGTCATAAATTAACTGCAACCTACTATAACGTAGACCAGTCTACTCAAAAAGAGTTCGGGGGACTATTTGCTAAGATAGGAGACACTGGCGGGATTAAAAACTTAAATTATTTCCTCGATGCAACCTACGCGTATAGACAAACTATGGTTGCTGGAGAAGGCAACGGATTGCGTGCTTGCGCGGTCAGTTATTTCTCGTCGGGAAGTATGGATAATTGTTTTATTCACGCAAAAATGAATAGCAACAAAAACGTTCGCCGTGAAGCGCTTTTCGGTCAAGCAAGTGTTAACGTGCATGAAAACGTCATATATAAACTTGAACTATTTGAAAACAATATGCCCGTCACTACGCTAAGCGTAACCGATACTCATCACGACGATTCTACTGGTAAAAACTATATTTGGGAGTCGCTATATCAAACGAAACTCGTAAACGTAGTTGCAGTATCACCTATTACGTGGACGTCGGGTGCTGGGGGACTTGGCGGAGGTGGAGAACATATCAACTGCACGCTTTATAATTCATACGACGATTTGCTCAGTGGACAAAACGGCAGGGTAATGGATAATAGTGATATATCTATATCAGTCGGAGACGTTCGCGAAGGTAAAATAAGCGAGATAGGTGAGTGGCAAGAAGAGATATGGAATTTCACTGAAAATAAAATTGAGTTTTTTGGTAATACCTTATTTGAAAACTAAATAGTTGCAAAAAGGGTCTTTGGAAATCAATCCAAAGACCCTTTTTTGTTTTCTTGAATTATTTATTTGCAAATTTTCGCGCCGTCAACTAAGCCCGAAGGACTCAAGAAATTGTCAAGTTCGTTGCAGTTGGTATTATATACCGTTGCCTCTACTTTTACTTTTCCGTTAAAAGAGGAAAGGTCGAAGGTATAAGGCTGGCGAACTCTCTCACCTAAATAAACCCCGTCAACTTTTAATTTGCACACGTTTCTAACCACTCCGAAGTCAAGAATTTTTCTATCACTATCGGGCAATTTTACCTCAAATTCATAAGTTGCCCCTCCGCTATAAAAAGGTTGACCTTGCAAACACCAAGATTTATTCATTTCAAGGGTTGTAGAACGCTTTTTGAGGGTAATGGTTGCTTTTTGGGGGATATACCTCACGCAACCGTCCGTTCTTATCATTATATGTTTGAGATTTTCAACGTCTGCGATAACGTCGAATTCTCCCATAAGGTATGCATTTTCGTGGCTCATAAAAGGACAATCCTTTTTGATTGAAATTACGTGCGCGCCAGGGGTCTTATTTTCAATCGTATAGGTCAATCCTTTGTCGTCGTAGAATTTGTCGGGAACGCCGCTTGTTAAAAGAGTACCGTCGAAATAAACCTCGTGACGGGTAGGATTGATAGAGTTTGGCACGAAGAGTTTATAAACCCCCGTTGCTCCTTCTTCGACGGTGAAGGGGAAGAATATTTCCTTATCTTCGCCGATTTTTGCAACGGTCACGCCATCACTATTTTTCCACCACTCCAAAGGTATGGAGTTCATTTTTCCAAATTTTACTTTGGCAGTATTGTCTACGTTTAATATTACTTCTTTTGATTCAGGTCTATCGTCTACAATAATTTGACCGTCTTTGGTGAAAAAGCCTATTTCGCCCGAGGCAAGAGATAGGTCGAAAGTTTTATCTAGGATGGTGAGTTTACCTTTCATATGCGTACCGTCGTAAAGGTTTGCTACGCAAATAAGTTCTTCGCCGTTATCGAGGACTCTACGCATAAAGTGTGGTTTGCCGTATCCGCTATATGAAATCTTGCACTCCACGAACTCGTCGATTCTATCTAATTCTTGGTGACTTATGACTGGCAAGCCTGATTTATCGAGCATTTCTTTTCTCTTGCCGTAAGGCTTAAAGCCTGCGTAAATAACGAGAGAAAATCTATCTTTATTTTCAAGAATTGCTTTTTCGTCGGCAACCACGTATCCGTGTGGCATACGACTAAGTTTATCGCAAAGGTCAAAATATGCGCTAGTATCTTCCAGTCCGTCCAAAATGTCTTCCGATATATCGATTACCGCAATAGGCGCTTTTAAGGTGCCTCTCGAGGTAAAATAGCAATATTTTGCTATCATATCGTTCATATATTTATTGCTATGAGTGTACAAACTATGACGAGAAAAATCGGGTGGAGCGAAGTATTTGAGGTGGTCGATAAATTTGTAGTGATACGCGTGGTGACAAACAAAAGTAACGCCGTTTATGATTTGCCAAACGGCAACCTCCATAAGTTCTTGAGGAAGAGCCCACCAGTAGTTGGCGGCAAACATTTCGCAAAATACGCCTTTTTTGTTTTTGAGAAATGCGGTCGACTGTGCTTGCTTTGGCCTCAAATCAAGTTTGCAGTCACAGTAAAATCTTGGATTTTTTATATCAAGATGCTCTGCGCCCCAAGTTTTTGCAATATGATAGCCTTCCGTTCTACATAAAGAGCCACCGTTTAGTCTTGCGCCCATTTGGTCTACGCCACAGTAGTCCCCGTGCGCGCAGGTGTTGATAGTCTTTCCTTCCGTGTAGATAGGACTTCTCGGAGATTGCTTGTAGGTGAGAGGAGATGCGTCGCTAGTATGGTAGGTGTAGAGTAGTCCGTTTTTATTGCACCACTCGTGGTTTGATTTGAACCAACCTTGATAGAGATTGCCTGCATGAGTCCAGTAATCGGACGCCTCGCGTGATAATTCTCTTTTTAAAATCGAGGGAATAAAGGGAGTTATATCGTAGCCGTATTCTTTTTCAAAGGTTTCTTTGAAATTTGTCGTCCAAGGGAAATAATCCTTTTTGGGAGAATTAGGCTCGTGCGCGTCGTCGTCCACCCTCCTGTTGTCGGTATCCGAGAAAAATCCTTTTATAGTGTTGCCGAAATATTCCCCGACTGCTTTTTTGTACGCTTCGTAGGTGAATTGTTGATGAAGTTTTGCGCTTTCCTCGTATTCAAGAGCAGGAAAACCCCAACTAACTTCTTCTACTTTAAAAGAGTTATCGCCGTCAGGGCGAAGTCTTAAAGGAGCAAGGTGGGGATATTTTTCACGGTTAATTCGTCCTCCGTCCGTTCCGGGAGGACAAGCGTAGCCGTCGTGTATCCACATATGAAGTCCGAGCTGGGTACAAATTTTTGCGCAGTCTTTTACGAGCCTCATATATCTTTCGCCAAGATATTCTTCTTTTGAAAAATGTTTCTCGTTATGCGC
>JAZQYG010000169.1:0-1773 GCA_045633305.1 Clostridia bacterium
GAAGAACAAGCCAAACTTATGGCAAAATACGACTCTTTCCGTATGAAGGAAATGGACGCGTATATAGGTGTTCGCGGAGGAAACAACGCTTACGAACTTTCGGACGTTGACGGAGACAAGATGAGTACGTATTCTTCTCTTTATTCTCACCCCGTTCACCACGAACTTCGCGTGAAAAACACAAAGTGGGTAGTTCTCCGTTATCCCACCGAGGGTATGAGCGAATTATCGGGTTCAAGCACGGAGGCTTTCGAGGATATGTATTTCAACGTTTGCAACCTCGATTACGGCAAAATGGACAAGGCAATGGACGCTCTCGTTGAACTTATGAACAAAACCGACAAAGTTAGAATTATTGCAAAGGATACCGACCTTACCTTTTCAATCAAAGGAATCCCTGCTATTAAATGCGCAGGTCATATGAATATCCCCGACGGCGAGGTATACACCGCTCCCGTTCGCGATAGCGTAAACGGCGTGATAACTTATAACACTCCGTCGGTTGAGAACGGAATTAAGTTTGAAAACGTAAAACTTACCTTCAAAGACGGCAAGATTATCGAGGCTACTGCAAATTACACAGATGCAGTGAATAAAATATTCGATACCGACGAAGGCGCAAGATACGTAGGTGAGTTTGCTCTCGGCGTTAATCCGTATATTACTAAACCCATGTGCGATATTCTTTTCGACGAAAAGATAAGCGGTTCTATTCACTTTACGCCGGGCAGTTCTTACGACGACGCGTATAATGGTAACGAATCGGCGGTTCACTGGGATTTGGTGCTTATTCAAACTCCCGAATACGGCGGCGGAGAGATATATTTTGACGACGTCTTAATTAGAAAAGACGGCAAATTTGTAATTAAACAGCTTGAGGGACTCAATCCCGAAAATTTAAAATAGAGATTAGGAGATAAAAATGGACAACAAAAATTTTGTCAAAGACGTAGCGGACATTAACGAAAATTTCCCCCAGTGGTACACCGACGTAGTTATCAAGACTCAACTCGTTGACTACGGCCCAGTAAAAGGTACGATGGTTATTCGCCCTTACGGTTACGCTGTATGGGAGAATATACATAAAGAACTTGACGCAAGATTTCTTGCAACGGGACACGAAAACGCGTATTTCCCGATGTTTATCCCATATAGTTTTCTCCAAAGAGAGGCAGAGCACGTAGAGGGATTTGCGCCCGAAGTTGCTCTCGTTACTCATATAGGCAACACCGAACTTCCCGAAAAACTCGTAGTTAGACCGACCAGTGAAACCATTATTTGTGAAATGTATTCTAAATGGATTCAAAGTTACAGAGATTTGCCCGTACTTATCAATCAATGGGCAAACGTAGTTCGTTGGGAAAAGACGACTAGACCTTTTTTGAGAACAAGTGAATTTTTGTGGCAAGAAGGTCACACCGTTCACGCAACGGAAGACGAGGCAAAAGAGGAAACTCTCAAAATGCTCGAGGTTTATCGCGAGTTTGCCGAAAACGTTCTTGCTATTCCCGTGTACGTAGGTAAAAAGAGCCAAAAAGAAAAATTCGCAGGCGCTGTTGCTACCTATGGTATGGAAGCAATGATGCTTGACGGCAAGAGTTTACAAGCAGGTACTTCTCATTATCTTGGTCAAAACTTTGCAAAAGTTTTTGATATCAAATTCCTTGATAAAGACGGCACTCAAAAGAATCCTTACCAAACCAGTTGGGGTGTATCCACAAGACTTATCGGCGCGGTAATTATGGCTCACGGTGACGAGAGAGGCTTAGTTCT
>JAZQYG010000170.1:0-8869 GCA_045633305.1 Clostridia bacterium
AGGCGCAGAGATACATAGCATAAAAGATTCAAAAGGACTAGAATTCATTTGGCAAGGAGAACAAGGTGACTGGTCCGACCACGCTCCCACTCTTTTTCCCGTAGTCGGCAGACTTCGTGACAAAACGTATACCTATATGGGCAAAGAGTATTCCCTTCCTATTCACGGTTTTGCGCCCAAAGCAATTTTTGAGGCAAAGAAAATAAGTGATAGTGAGGCGCTTTTTACGATTTGCGATAGTGAAGAGACGAGAGCAAATTATCCTTTTTCCTTTAAGTTTTCCGTGGAGTATAAACTTGTTGGAAATTCTTTAAACGTCAAATATATCACAGAAAATACGGGAGATAGCGTTATGTATTTTTCAGTTGGCGCGCACCCCGGATTTAATTTGCCTATCACAAAAGGTAGTGACGCGAAAAAATATTTCCTCGAATTTGACGAAGAGCACACCCCAACTGCAGTTGGCGTAACGGATAAAGGTTTCATTAATACCGAAAGAGAACCTTTTGCTCTTATAAATGATAAAATTTTGCCGTTATATCCAAGAGAAATATTTATTCCGACCGTTTTTCTTGAAGACACTTCAAAAGGCGTTACTTTAAAGTCTTCTAACACGATGCATAGCGTACACGTAAGATTCGACGATTTTAAATATCTTGCAATTTGGTGTAACAAAAGTGATTCGGGATATATCTGTATCGAGCCTTGGACGGGAACTCCCGACCTTGAAGGTTCAAGCAAGGAGTTTAACGAAAAGTTCGCCCTCACTAGTTTAAATGCTGGGGAGAGCAAAGCATATTCACTAACTATTAGTGTAAAATAGTTTTTTAAGCATTGATTTATTCAATGCAAAAAAATAAGAAAGGAGCGCGGGGGGAGCGCTCCTTTCTCTTGGGAAGACTAGGCAAAGTATTGATTAGGAGGGAATACGATGCCTAAATCTGACGAATAATGGAGTTCATCTCGTCGATACAGTTTTCCATATCGGAAACGAGTTTGAACTGTGTGCGTGCGCGGTCGAGGTTTTGACCTTCGTAATGAGAGTGGAAATATACGTCTCCATTAACGTAGTCGGCTAAAAATCTCATACCGCACTCATAAGTAATGATGATAGCAGAGAGCGCGAGCATATCGCGTTCTTTTTCAGTTATAGTGCCATTTAAAACGGAAAGATATCCTTCAGCGTAAACTTTGAAAAGTTCTTTGCTAAATACGACCTTTGATAAATCCTTTTCGTCCTCGGCGCAAGGATTGCAACCGTAACGAATAGCGTCGCCAAAGTCGTAAAGCATACTTCCCGGCATCAAAGTATCAAGGTCGATAACGGCAACCGCCTTGCCCGTTATATCGTCAATCATAACGTTATTAAACTTAGTATCGTTATGAGTAACGCGGGTGGGGATAGTACCGTCTGCCAGCATATCTACTATAACTGAGCAAATATTTTCGCGTTTTTTAACAAATTCAATTTCTTTTTCCACGAGTTTTGCTCTACCTAATTTATCTTCATTTATGGTAGAGAGAAAATCTTTAAATCTCTTTCTCGTGTTATGAAAGTCTGGAATAACGTCATTTAAGAGAGTGGCGTCGAAATCAGAGAGCCTTTTTTGAAATTTTCCAAAAGCAACCGCGCTTTCGTAAAAGTCCTCGGGTTTTTCTACGATTTGATAGGTCGTCGTGCCTTCAATGAAGTAGAACATGCGGAAATAACCCGCATCAGTTTTTATAAAAAATTTGCCCTCTTTGGTCGGAACGAGTCTCAAACACTCTTTTTCGACGTTTCCGCCTTCTTGTTTTACCTTTTTTATGTTGTAACTGGTGACGAGAGAGATATTTTCCATAAGAAGTTCAACGTTTTTGAATACGAAATCGTTTACTCTTTGCAAAATATATCTTTTGCTCGTCATTTTGGTCATCGTGGTGACTATGTAAGTATCGTGAATATGTCCGTTACCATATTTGAACACGGTTACGACGTCACCCACGACGTTAAAGTTGGATACGATTTGTTTACATTTTCTTAAATCAGTTAGCATAATTCCCCCCTTGCTACTTAATTATTTTGTAATTGTGACTTTGTTGAGCGCTCTTGGACTATCAGGATTTCTACCTTTTCCGCAACTAATACGGCAAGCAAACATTTGCGCAAATAAAGCAAAGTTAAACATTGCAAAACTTTCGCAGCAAGCCTCTGGTAGAATAGAAACGAAGGCTTTGCCCATGTACTTTTTGTAAGAAAGGTCGTCCGTTACTATAACGGTCTTTGCTCCAAGTTCAATCATTTTTTCAATACATTTTTCTTGGTCTTGCTTATGATTTTTCGCAAGAGAAGTGTCAGCGTAACCATATCCTGGAGCGTAGATAAATACGGGAGTATTTTCGCTAACCATTGCCATAGGTCCGTGATAGAAGTCACTTGCAGGATATCCCTTCATCTGAACGTAAGAAGTTTCTTGAAGTTTTAAAGCGCCTTCTAACGCGATAGGGTAGGTAACTCCTCTTGCTAGAATAAATCCGCTTTCCATATCGAAAAAGTTGGGCGCGAGTTTTTCAGTTTCAAGAGAAATCTTTTCCATAATTAGTGGAAGACTCTCCGTGTATTTATCAAGTTCGTCTATGCCGTTTTGTTTGCCACTAAGTGCGTAAGCGAGCCAAAGCATAAGATAAAGTTGGGTAGAAAAAGTTTTGGTTGCTGCAACACTCTTTTCTTCTCCAGCCGAGCAGAATAGATGATATTTAGCCTCTTTTGCAAGGGGACTCGATTCGTCGTTAGTAACTGAAACGGTAATTGCCCCGTCACTATTTGCTCTACGAATAACTTCAAGAACGTCCGCTGCTTTTCCGCTTTGAGAACAACCTATAACTAATTGATTTTTGAGGTTGAGTTTGCCGTTATAAAGGGTTATAATGCTTGAACCTGCGTAGGCTACTGGAATACCTGCAAAAATTTCGCAAAGATACTTAAAGTACACGAGAGCGTGGTCGCTCGTTCCTCTTCCTGCCGCGTAAACGCCCGTTATAGGATTTGACTTGATATCGGCAAGTAGAGCGCACATAGTTTCTCTATTGTTGGGTTTAATTTTGGAAAACGCTACGGGAGTTTCGTTGATTTCTTTCCACATAAGCGTAGTTTTGAAGTCAGTCATAATATCTCCTTTATTTGGTTACTTTTGAAATTCTGTCAATTACGTCTTTTCTAAATCTATCAATATAACCTAGTATAAAGTCAGTTATATCAAGTTCGTCGTTTTGAATAAGGGGAGTCATATCTATACAATAGTTGAGCCCCGTTGCCGTATCACAACCGTGGCTAGCAAAATAAGTTGCGTTCGCAACTCTTCTACCTTCTGCTGCAAGGTCGTAGCGTTTGCCTCCGCAAATTTGGGAATCGAATACACTCATAACTCCCATTGCAATATTAGGATGTTCGCTAGTATCGAAAACTACCTTTTCTTCATCAAGCACCCAGTCCAAATCTCTCCAAACGTCACCACCGTAAAGCACTTTGGGGCGTTTTGCGTGAGGCAAAAGTCTAATTGCTTTGATAACTTTGGTAACTACTCCCATATGAGTATCGTGCTTGTCCGCAAGATTATGCGTAAAAACGATTTCAGGGGAGGTTGCCTCGAGTATTTTTACGTATTCCTCGATAATTTCATTATTGTTCGGGTCTTTTATTTGTTTAGACGTGTAACCGAGTTGAAGTTGGGCGGAATATTCTCCAACGAAAGCCGCTTTTTGTTGTTCTTTGATGCGAACTTTTTTCATTTCTTCGTCCGTAAAATCAGCGTATAAACCGTTACGAGGAGAACCTGCGCCGTCCGCAGTTACAACGCCGGTGAACCATTTATCCACCTTTCCAAAACACTCGAGCGCGCCTTGCCAAGCCATAAGTTCTATATCGTCTTGATGTGCCGAAATTGCAAGGGTAGTGGTGCGAGATAAAGCCTCGTCTTGACTCGTTCCGTCGGGAACGAATATTGATGCGTTTTGATTGTTAAGTTTCATAATATACCTCTTGCTTGGAGTTATTTAATGGAGGGAAGAGATGCCGCTGCGATTGATTGACCGACTCTTCTATTTTTTTCGTCGGGCATAGTAAGATTGATATCTTTATACTCGGGAAATTCTTCTTTGAGCACTTTTTTAGCAGTTTTTATTACTAAATCTCCACCTTTTCCGCTAGTTACTCTACCTAAAAGGAGAAGATGACGGATATCGTAGAACTTTGCGTAATACGGGAGAGTATAACCAAGGTATATTCCGATATCGGTATAAATTCTCTCGGCAAGTTCATTGCCTTCTTCCATAAGTTTTTGGATAACTTTAAGTTTTTCGGCAGGGGAGAGTCCCTCTTCAAACTCGTATCCTGCAAGGTTAGCAAGTTTAATTACGCCGTCTTGTGAAAAATATTTTACTCCGCAACCGTAATCACCGCTCCACTCGTCTACGCAAGCGTTAGTGTCAAAGTCAACGGGAACGAAAGCAAGTTCGCTCAGCCAACCGTTGATACCACCGTTTTTATTGATGTATCCAGCCGCTTCGCTCGTACCCATAGCGATACCAAGTACGCAGTTGTCTTCTAAATCTATAGCGCCGGCAAGAGCAGTTACGTCACCGTCGTTAGCAACTTCCAAAGGAACGTTTCCAAAAGTTTTTGCAACGTCGATATACATATTTTTAACTTTCTTTTCAAAATCCTCGTCACTAACTTTTACAAAAAGCGAGGCAATCATTATACGATTCGCAACGTAAATACCCGCAGAAGATACGCCGATTGCATCCACTCTGGGCATTTTGGACGCCGCGGTTTTCATAGCGGTGAGTATTCCTTCGTAGTGATAGTCTGGGTTTGAGTTGAGTTTTGGACTCCAAACCACTTCCTCGCTATAAACGACTTTGCCGTCAATGACCGCGCTAACTTTTCTATCCGAGCCACCCGCGTCAAAACCTATTCTGCATCCGTCCAAGTGACCTCCAACGGTGTAGGATGCGGATTTTTCCTCGGGAAGAGTATCCAAAGTGCAAGGAATAACTTCAAATTCGTTTTCGTATACCCTTGCCATAAGGTTGGCGTCAAATTCTCTTGCTCCGCCTTTTTTGTACGCAAGGGCAAGTTTGGTTGCAATAAAACTTGAGCCTGCAACGTAGAGTTTGTATCCTCCAACCGTCCATATAACGGTTTTAACAAGGCGTTCTACGATTTGATAATTCTCCTCGTCGTGACCAGTGTTATCGGGAAAGATATCCATTTTATATACGTAACGAAAACCGTCGTTACGCTCTAAACAAAAACCAAATAACTGTTTAGCGTTAGACTGGCTAACTTTTTTCTCAAAAGAGCGTATCACTTCAATCATAGGTTTAAAGTTTTTATCAATAGATGGTACGAATTTCATAATCGCTCCTTGTCGGATTTTGTAGTATGGTTATAGTATAGCAAAAGTAGAGAGAGTTGATTTGCACAAAAAAGACACGAGTTTGCACAAAAAGACACTATTTGCGCTTGCAAAAAAGTTGTGTACGCTGTATAATGTATAATTAGAAATGATGAAAGATGATTTTGTGGAAATTGAATACACAGGCAAACAAATGAAACAGGTTTTAAGCGTAACCACGCTTTATTCCGTTCATTATTTTAAGTATTGCAAAAAATTTGATTTTCGTGGAGAAAAACACGATTTTTGGGAAATGGTATATATCGACGCGGGGATTGCCGGCATTACCGCGGAGGACAAAGAGTACACTCTTCGTCAAGGTGAAGTTATTTTCCATAAACCTAATGAATATCACAATATAAGCACTGTTAACGGTTTTGCAAATTCCGTGATAATCGCTTTTGATTCAAATAGCAAGTTGATGAAATTTTTCAAAAACAAAATTCTCACTTTGAATACCTACGAAAAAGGGTTGCTTTCTGCGATAATAGAAGAAGGTATGCTTGCCTACGGAGAAACGATTAGCGAAGTGTATTGTCCAACTTTGCCCGAAAATATATCCGAAACTATAGGAAGCGACCAAATAATACGCAACAACCTCGAACTTTTACTTTTGTCGCTTATAAAAAATAACGCCGACGGAAAGGAGCGAAAAGTCGATTCCGAAAGCGTTAGATACGTGCACCGAGATAACCTCGTTGACGGGATAAAAGCGTATATTAAAGATAACTTGTATTCAGATATAAAATTAGACGATATAGAAAGAGTTTTTTATTTTAGCAAAACCTATTTGAAAAACGTATTCCGCAAAAAGACTGGGGTGGGAATTATTAAGTACCAAACCTTGTTAAAAATCGACGAGGCGAAAAAACTTATTAGCCAAGGCTCGTTTTCTTTTACTGAAATTGCCTATAAACTCGGATTTAGTTCTTTGCACTATTTTTCAAGATTATTCAAGTCGCATACCAGGATGACTCCAACGGAGTACGCAAGACGAATCAAATACGATAAAGTACTTAAATAGTTTCGTCTACTTTGTCGAGTCCTTTGTTTACGTTTTTGCGAGTGAGTTTAAATTTAATTGAATCAAATATAGGTTTGATTGAAAGGTACAGTAAATAAATACCAAGTACGAGCATGGTTGCGTGTGTGCCTTCGTAGAACCTAATAACGAGTAAAACTCCGAGCGCAAGGGTAATAAAAGCGTCTACGTAAGAGGCGATATTCGTGCATTTATTTATCGAGTCGTTAATAGCGGGGATAAACTTGAATATCGAACTTATAAGCACCCACAAGGCAGGTACGATTGAGATAAGAAAATTAAGATTTACGCTAAGTATGACCGTGCCTATTGCAATAGTTATAAAAGAGTATGCAAGGGCAAAAGATTCCGTTTTGTATTCTTTTTTAGTGAAGAAAACGAAGATTTCGGATAAACCGAATACGATAATAGAAATACCTATTATGAGGCTAGCGTTTGCAAGAATTTCGGTAGGAATTGCAAGACAAAGCACTCCACCCGCCATAAATAAAAGTGACTGAATAATCGTTGTAAGTTGTATTTTGGATATTAAGCGCATAACGACACCTATTAGTGGGATATAATTAAAAGAATTTTGTTGAAGTTTTTTATATAATAACATAAAAAACAAATAATTACAATCGTTTAAATTGTTATTTGTTTGATAGACCTAACCGCAAGGAGAATATATATGTTAACCTTAAAGCAAATTGCAAAAAATTACGTGATGGGAGATACCACGGTTCAAGCGCTAAAAGGCGTTAGTTTGAGTTTTAGGGAGAGTGAGTTCGTCTCCGTGCTCGGCGCGTCCGGTTGTGGAAAAACGACTTTGCTAAATATTATAGGTGGACTTGATAAATATACCTCGGGCGACCTATATATAAGAGGGGTTAGCACTAAACATTTTTCGGATTCAGACTGGGACGCATATAGGAATAACGCTATAGGTTTCGTATTTCAAAGTTACAACCTTATTTCTCATCTTGACGTACTTGCAAACGTAGAGATGAGTTTAACGTTAGCGGGCGTTTCTCTTTCCGAGAGGAAAAAGCGCGCAAGAGAGGCTCTTGAAAAGGTAGGACTCAAAGACCAAATTCACAAAAAGCCAAACCAACTCTCAGGCGGACAAATGCAGAGGGTTGCAATTGCAAGAGCGCTCGTTAATAATCCCGAGATTATTCTTGCGGACGAGCCTACGGGGGCTCTCGATAGCGAAACGAGCGTGCAAATTATGGAACTTTTGCGTGAGGTTGCAAAGGATAGACTGGTTATAATGGTAACTCATAACCCCGACCTTGCAAAAGAGTATAGCACGAGAATAATTACCTTATCCGACGGTTTAGTTATAGGGGATACGAATCCTCTTGACGTTGATATAAAAGAAGAGAAACAGTCAACTAAAAAAGCGCGCAAGATGACTGAATCAGAGCGCAAAACTCTCAAATTTAAACGCACGTCTATGAACTTTTTTACGGCGTTAAGACTGTCACTTAATAACCTTTTCACTAAAAAGACGAGAACGATACTCACCGCTTTTGCAGGCAGTATCGGTATTATAGGTATTGCGCTCGTTCTTGCAATATCGAGCGGACTCACGAATTTTATCAATAAAATGCAAACGGAAACTCTTGCCGAATTTCCCCTTCAAATAACGACTACTGGTATAGACCTAACGGGGATGATGGAAGAGTACGCGGAAAAAGAAAAACTCGAACTCAAAGACGACGACAAAATTTACGTAAACAATATAACCGAGCAAATGGACTCGCTTATGCGTGAAAATAATATCACGGACGAATACGTTGATAACGTTATCGGTTCTATTGATTCTTCGCTTTATACCGATATCGACGTTACCTATAAAATAAATTTCAATCTTTTCAAAGAGCAAGAGACACAGATGGGAAACATCTACTATCAACTTTCTCAAGATGCAAGCATGACGAATATGACCTCTATGGCGGATATTCCGCTTTGGGAAGAATTGTGTGGGGACGAGAGCGAAATTCTCAAGAATTTTACTTTGGAATATGGTGACCTTCCCAAAAACGCTAATCAGATAGTACTCGTGCTCGACAGTTACAATAGAATAAGTGATATCGAGTTGAGTTTATTAGGACTAACTCAAGAGGCTGGACTTGAAAGTTTTGATATGAAGAGCGTAATAGGTGAAACTTTTTATCACGTATATAACGACGATTTATACGCGTATAGCGGGAATAAATTCGTAAGTAACGCTATGCCTATCTCGGAGAACGGAATAACTATAAATCTATTGAATCCTGCTAATCCCCGTGTTAACCCTGACAATTTCGTTAAACTTGAGATAGTAGGCGTGGTGCGTAGAAACTCGGAAATGACCAGTTCTGGTTGTATATTGTACACTCCCGAACTTCGTGAAATGATAATG
>JAZQYG010000171.1:0-2361 GCA_045633305.1 Clostridia bacterium
GGAGTGCAAAGACCGGGGAATTTATCCGCGTGCGCCATCCAGTCGAATTTACCCGAATCGATAATTGCGCCACCTACCGATACTCCGTGTCCGTCGATATATTTGGTTGTAGAGTGAGTAACGATATCTGCGCCCCACTCGATAGGACGACAATTGATAGGAGTTGCAAAGGTGTTATCTACGATAAGAGGTACGCCCATTTTGTGCGCAACTCTTGCGTACATTTCGATATCAAGTACGGAAAGAGCGGGATTTGCTATAGTTTCACCAAAAAGCGCTTTGGTGTTAGGCTTGAACGCCTTTTCAAGTTCTTCTTCCGTGCACTCGGGAGAAACGAAGGTGAATTCTATTCCCATCTTGCGCATAGTTACGTTGAAAAGATTAAACGTACCGCCGTATATCGAGGAACTTGCAACTACGTGGTCTCCTGCCGTTGCTACGTTAAATACGGCAAAAAAGTTCGCTGCTTGTCCGCTTGAGGTTAGCATACCTGCGCTTCCTCCTTCAAGTAAAGCGATTTTTTTCGCTACGTAGTCGTTGGTAGGATTTTGGAGTCTCGTGTAAAAATATCCTTCCGCCTCTAAATCGAAAAGTTTGCCCATATCCTCGCTGGTGTCGTATTTGAAAGTAGTGCTTTGATAAATAGGTATTTGTCTGGGCTCTCCGTTTTTAGGTTCGTATCCGCCTTGAATACATACGGTTTCGATGCGTTTTGCCATAATATTATATCTCCCTATAAGTATGATTTTTTTCTTTGATTATTCTATCTAATTCGCGCTTGTTTTCACGCTCTGCTATACTTGCTCTTTTGTCGTGAAGTTGTTTACCTCTACACACTCCCACCTCTATTTTGCAAAGAGCCTTCTCAAAATAAACTTTGATAGGAACGAGGGTGTAACCCTTTTGCTCGACTTTAGCGCGAAGTTTACGAATTTCTTCTTTGTGAAGTAAAAGTTTGCGGTCACGGCGAGGTTCGGGGTTGAACACGCTACCCTTTTCGTATGGGGATACGTGCGCGTTACAAAGATATGGTTCGCCTTTTTTTATAAAGACGTAACTATCCTTGAGATTAACTCTTCCCGCTCTTATGGATTTAACCTCACTGCCTTTGAGCATTATTCCCGCTTCTATTGTGTCCTCCACGAAATAATCGTGAAATGCTTTGCTGTTTGTCGTAATAACTTTACTCATATTATTAATTATATCAAATTAAACGCGCTTTAACAATCGTTTAAACAAAATCAATAAAAAAAAGAGCAACCTTGCGGTTGCTCGAACTATTAAAGTTGAATAATGAGATAAACTATAGAAAGAAGAACTAATGCAGTTGCAATCCAAATAGTTGCCTTTCTAAGTTTGCCTTCGCGAGACGTGCCTTTATTCTTTTGATAATAAGACTCGCTGTTTCCACCCGTAATAGCGCCCAAATCTTCGGGGTCACCGCTCTGTTTAACTACTATAACTATCATTGCGATAGAAAGTAAACACATCAAAATAAGCATAATCGGTTTAATTACGATTTGAACCTCGTAAGGTATAAGTGGTAATTTATCTGCCATCATTGAAATCAAAGTGGTCATTGTTTTGCCTCCTTGCCGAATAATCGACTCAAGTATTTTAGCATAGTAACAAACTTTTTACAACTGTTTTACCCACTTTTTAAAAAATTTTCGAAAATTTTATGATTTTCACCTATTTTTCCACTTTTAAACTTGACTTTAATACTTTTAAGTATTATCCTTTATCAAGTTGAGAAAAACGAAGGAGGAGAAAAATGTTTGACCCAGCCAAAATCAAAGTTATGGCGTTTGACCTTGACGGCACGCTTTCACAACACAAAACACCTTTTCCGCAAGCAAACAAAGACGCTCTTTCCGCTCTTAACGAAAAATATAAACTTATAATGCTCGGCGCAGGTAAAATGGATAGGATTTTTAATCAAATTGATAGATTCCCTATCGACGTTATCGGCAACTACGGTTTGCAATACGCAAAATATAATCACGAGACGAAATCTCTCGACGTTATATTTAGCAAAACTTTCCCCATAGACGTTGAAAGAACGGAGAAAATCGTAACCGAACTTCGCAAAAAATATTCTTTTGAAAATTTTTCAGGTTCTAACGTTGAGTATCACCCGTCGGGTTGCATTACTATTCCTTTGCTCGGCACTCAAGTCGAACTTGGTGACAAACTAAAATTCGACCCCAAAAAAGCAAAAAGACGAGCAATTTACAAGGAAATTTGCGCTCTTTTTCCCGACTACAACGTTTTCGTTGCTGGAACGAGTTCGTTTGACCTAGCGCCCAAGCCTTACACCAAGTACTACGCTCTTAATAAATGGTGCGAGGAAAACGGATA
>JAZQYG010000172.1:0-6581 GCA_045633305.1 Clostridia bacterium
CTTGTAAAAAGTCGAGTTTTCTTTTGTTCACGCAAAAAATTTGAATTAAATTTTAATTTATGTTATAATAAATTCACCGATAAATAAGAATTTGTAGGAATTGCAATGGGAAAGAAATTATCCGAAATGAGTTTAAAAGAACTGTGGCAACTGTTTCCTATCTTTTTAGAAGAAAGTAAAGATTGTTGGAGAGTGTGGTACTTTGAAGAAGAACGCCTATTGAAAAACGTATTTTCTTTAAGTGAAAAAATCAGCCATATTGGAAGCACTGCTATTCCTTCTATTTGGGCAAAACCCATTGTAGATATTCTTGTTGAGGTTCAAAAGGGTGAAAATTTGCTTGATTACAAAGCGCAGATAATAAATTGCGGTTATATTTGCATGTCGCAGAGTGAAAACGTTATGTCCTTTAATAAGGGATATACGGAAAATGGATTTGCCGAGCGAGTGTTCCATTTGCACTTAAAATATGCAGGAGATAACGACGAACTATATTTCAGAGATTATCTTATTGAGCACCCAAAGATAGCAAAGGAATACGAAGAATTAAAGTTAAGGTTATGGAAGAAATACGAGCATAATAGAGATGCCTATACAAATGCAAAAACCGAGTTTATAAAGAAATATACTGAAAAAGCAAAAGCCCTTTACTGTAATAGATATTGACGAATTACAATTTATTGATTCATTGACTTGTGAAAAAATCTTTGTAGGTGTAGCACACTATGCTTTCAAACGAAAGGCGTGTGTTTTGCAAAGCAAAAAGAAAGACTGACAAAAAATTATTCGTTAGTCTTTTGTATTGTCAAAAAAACTAAGTGAAGAGCAAATTTTTTGCTCTCTTTCTTTTTAGTCATAAAGGTTTGCATTTAGAGAAATTTGTGATAATATATAAGTATGAAGATAACTGGTCTTAACAAATTAACACTTCTCGATTATCCGGGCAAAATGGCGTGCACCGTTTTTTTAGCAGGTTGCAACGTCAGATGTCCGTTTTGTCATAACGCGAGTTTAGTTCTTAATCCTTCCTCTCAACCAGAAATTGCAGAAGAGGAATTTATGTCGTTTCTCGACAAAAGAAAGGGCGTTTTAGAGGGCGTTTGCGTGACGGGAGGAGAGCCGACGTTAAGAGCAGATTTATACGATTTTATTGCAAAAATCAAACAAAAAGGTTATTTCGTTAAACTTGATACCAACGGAACTAATCCAAGCGTTATTGAAAAATTGATTCCGCTCGTGGATTACTTTGCTATGGATATAAAAAATTCAAAGGAGCACTACGCCGAAACGGTTGGTATGGGCAAATTTGATATTGAAAATATCGAACGAAGCGTAACTCTTTTGATGAATAGCGCCTCGGACTACGAATTCCGTACGACCGTAGTTCCCGAACTTCAAGAAATAGAAGATTTTGAAAAAATAGGTCTTTGGCTCAAGGGGGCAAAAGCCTTGTATCTTCAACCGTTTAAAGATAGTGGGGACCTTATCGGACGAGGTTTTACCACCCCAAGTGAAGAATTTTTGAAAAAAGCGGAGCAAATTCTATCCAAATACGTAAAACACGTATCAATTCGCGGATAATTCCATTTTTTTTACCCATATTTATTAATTTTTTCTAAAATCAACAACTACATATTGTGTTTTTTTGAAAAACTTTTTACAATATATTGTGCTATTTCCTTGACAAGCGCAATATATTGTGGTATGTTGGTTAAGACAAACACCAAAGGAGAGAAAATATGTTCAAAGTTATCAAAAGAGACGGCCAAATTGCTGATTTTAACATCTCCAAAATCAGTGAGGCTATCAAAAAAGCGTTCGATGCGCAGAACAAACAGTACGTAGACAACATTATCGATTTGTTGGCTCTTCGCGCTACTGCAGATTTTGAAGGCAAAATCAAAGAAGGTTTAGTACACGTTGAGGACGTTCAAGACAGCGTAGAGCACGTTCTTGAACAATCCGGTTATACCGACGTTGCAAAAGCGTATATTCTCTATCGTAAACAAAGAGAAAAAATGCGTAATATGAAGTCGACTATTCTCGACTACAAAGACGTCGTAAACAGTTACGTAAAACTTGAAGACTGGCGTGTTAAGGAAAACTCCACCGTTACCTATTCAGTAGGAGGACTTATTCTTTCTAACTCGGGCGCAATCACGGCTAACTACTGGCTTTCTGAAATTTACGACGAAGAAATTGCTAACGCTCATAGAAATGCAGATATTCATATTCACGACCTTTCTATGCTTACCGGTTACTGCGCAGGTTGGTCACTCCGTCAACTTATAAAAGAAGGTCTCGGCGGAATCCGTGGCAAAATTACCTCTGCACCCGCAGCACACTTATCTACCCTTTGTAACCAAATGGTTAACTTCCTCGGCATTATGCAAAACGAGTGGGCAGGCGCACAAGCGTTCTCTTCCTTTGATACTTACCTTGCGCCTTTCGTAAAAGTAGACAACCTTTCTTACAAAGAAGTTAAACAGTGCATACAGTCCTTTATCTACGGCGTAAACACTCCTAGCCGTTGGGGTACTCAAGCGCCTTTCACGAACATCACTCTTGACTGGACGGTACCTGGCGACCTTGCAGAACTTCCTGCAATCGTAGGCGGAAAGGAAATGGACTTCAAGTACAAAGATTGTGAAAAGGAAATGGCTCTCGTTAACAAAGCCTTTATCGAAATAATGATTGAAGGCGACGCTAACGGCAGAGGATTCCAGTATCCTATTCCCACCTATTCAATCACGAGAAACTTCGACTGGTCCGAAACTGAAAATAACAAACTTCTCTTTGAGATGACTGCAAAATACGGCACTCCTTATTTCTCAAACTATATCAATAGTGATATGGAACCCAGTGACGTACGTAGTATGTGTTGTAGACTTCGTTTGGACCTTCGTGAACTCCGCAAAAAATCAGGCGGATTCTTCGGTAGTGGTGAATCTACCGGTTCTGTGGGCGTAGTAACTATCAATATCCCCAGAATTGCTTACCTTGCAAAAGACGAGGCAGATTTCTATAATCGTCTTGACAAACTTATGGATTTATCCGCTCGTTCACTCAAAATTAAGAGAAACGTTATTACCAAACTTTTGAACGAAGGACTTTATCCCTACACCAAGAGATACCTCGGCACCTTCAACAACCACTTCTCAACCATAGGCTTAGTTGGTATGAACGAGGCAGGTCTTAACGCATCTTGGATAGGTGAAGATTTGACCAACAAAAAGGCTCAACAGTTTGCAAAAGACGTTCTCAATCATATGAGAGAAAGACTTTCGGATTATCAAGAAAAGTACGGAGACCTTTATAACCTCGAGGCAACACCCGCAGAGTCCACCAGTTACAGACTCGCAAAACACGACAAGAAGAGATATCCTGAAATTATCACTGCATCTGAAAACGGAAATACTCCCTACTACACCAACAGTTCACACCTTCCCGTTGGATACACTGCAGATATATTCGAGGCTCTTGAAGTTCAAGACGAACTCCAAACCCTCTACACTTCGGGTACTGTATTCCACGCTTTCTTAGGCGAAAAGATGCCCGACTGGCAGTCCACTGCAAAACTCGTACGTACTATCGCTGAAAACTTCAAACTTCCTTACTACACCTTGTCGCCCACGTACTCTATTTGTAAAGAGCACGGATATATCGCAGGCGAGCACTACAAGTGTCCTACTTGCGGAACGGATAGCGAGGTATATAGCAGAATAACCGGATACTATCGTCCCGTTCAAAACTGGAACGACGGTAAACTCAAAGAGTTTGAAGATAGAAAAGTATACGATATTGCTAATTCCAAACTTCGTAGGTCTACTCCCGTTCAAGAAGAGTGCAAATGCGAAACCAAACAAGAAGTTGAATTTAGCACACCTATACTCTTCACGAGAAACGGATGCCCGAACTGCAAAACGAGCAAAATGATGCTTGATAAAGCAGGCGTTTCCTACACCGTAGTTAACGCAGAAGAGGACAAAGACCTTACCGTTAAACTTGGCGTAAAGAAAGCACCTACTTTGATTGTTCCGAGCGCAGACGGTTTCGTTGCATACGACAACGCAAGTGAAATAAGAAAATTCATAGAGAGCAAAAACTAATGTACGATTTAATAGTTATAGGCGCAGGCGCAGCAGGTATGACCTCTGCGCTCTACGCTTTAAGAAATAGCAAAACTGTACTTGTATTAGAAAGCGAAAGTTTAGGCGGACAAATTGCTAATTCACCTAGACTTGAAAATTATCCTTCCATAAAAGAAATAAGCGGAGAACAATTCGCGGACAATCTTTTTGAACAAATATCGGCTCACGGGGCTGAACTTGAAATCGAAAAGGTAGTCGGAATAGAAAAAATCGGAGAGGGTAACTTTAAAGTAAAGACCGAATACAAAGAATATTATGCAAAAAGCGTAGTTATAGCCTCCGGTGTTAAGCACAAACATTTACGCACTAAATCCGATAGAGAAGATTTGGTAGGAAGAGGGGTATACTACTGCGCTATTTGTGACGGCGCTTTTTACAAAGGTCAAGAGGTTGCCGTAATAGGTGACGCGAATACCGCTCTTCAATATAGTTTACTCCTTGCAAGTTATTGTAAGAAGGTATACGTATACACGTTATTTGATAAATTCTTCGGTGATAAGGCTCACGTTAAGGCTCTTTTGTCCAAAGAAAATATCGAGTGGAGACCAAATACGAGCGTTATAGACTTTATCGGAGAAAATGAACTCACTGCTATAGAGTACAAAGACGGAGAGGGCAATATCAAACGCCACGAACTCCCCGCAGTTTTCGTAGCAATCGGTCAAATTCCCGACAACAAAGCCTTTGAAAACCTCGTTGATTTAGATTCGATGGGCTACATTATCGCCGACGAATCTTGCAAAACTAAAACGGAAGGCTTGTACGTTGCTGGAGACTGTAGAACCAAGGGTGTTCGTCAAGTAGCGACGGCAATATCGGACGGCGCGGTTGCCGCGACAAACGCTTGTCTATATATAGAAGGACTAGAATAATCACTATTTATTGATTAAATCACCACAAGTATTTTTGTGGTGATTTTTTTATATATTTATTTTGATAAAAAGTTTTAATTATTTGACTTTTCCTAAAAGTAGGAGTATTATATGTGCGATAAGGAGGCTTTGGCCTCTTTATCGCATTTTATTAAACCCAAAGGGGGAGAATATGCAATTATTATTTATAACGTTAAAAGATTCTGAAGAATTTTTGAGAACTCTTTCAAAACTCAAAGACCACGGTATGAACGGCGTAGTTTTGCCTTCAACCTCACTCAAAAACGCTCTTTTGCATAGCGAAGTAGAGCCCGTGCCAACTTTTGGCGGACTCTCTAAAGTAGTTGACCACACTTTTGAAGAAGGTCACACCGTATTTATGCTAATTAACGAGGAAAAACTCGAAGAGGCAAAAGAAGTCGTTCACTCAATTGCAGAAAACTTAGAGAGCAAGGGCGTTATGTTTAGCGTGCCTGTAACTTTCTGGGAAGGATTACGAAATAAATAGACCTTGGAGGTAGACTTAAATGGGACCATTACTCAGCCTTGCAATTATATTGATTGCAGGTCTTGCTATGAGCAGAGTAATTAAACTTGCTAATCTTCCTAACGTTACCGGTTATCTTATCGGTGGACTTTTGATAGGACCAGTACTTGCTTTAATTCTTGGCAAAGAAGACGGACTTATAAGCGGAGAACTAGTAGAGGGATTCAAGATTTTGACCTCTCTTGCGCTTGGATTTATAGCGTTTTCAATCGGTGGGGAATTCAAACTTTCCGCAATTAAAAAAATAGGTGGAAAGATTGTCTCCATTACGTTTATACAAGCCTTTGGCGCTATGTTGATGGTTATGGTGAGTCTATTTATCGTTAGACTTATCGACCCATCACTTATAGAAATGCCCACCATACTTTTGCTTTCTGCAATAGCAACGGCGACAGCCCCTGCTGCAACCCTTATGGTAGTTAGACAGTACAAAGCAAAAGGACCTGTAACCGACGCGCTACTTCCCGTAGTTGCATTTGACGACGCTATAGGTTTGATGCTATTTTCGATTTGTTATTCTATAGCAGAAGTTTTGTCGTCGGGCTCTGCACTCACCTTTGAAAGCGCGGTGCTTGCGCCTTTATACGAGATAGGAATGTCCGTACTAGTAGGTAGCGCAGTTGGTTTCTTGCTCGGTCAATGTATGAGATTTTTCAAATCCAGAGCAAATAGACTTTGTTTGATGCTAACCTCCGTACTTCTTGGAGTAGGATTATCCGACCTTCTTGGACTATCTTCACTCCTCACTTGTATGATGATAGGAGCATTGTTTGCAAACACGAGAGGGGATTCAGTTCAAATTCTCGACGGCTCGGAGCGTTGGACGCCCCCGCTATTTATGCTATTCTTCGTTTTGTCCGGCGTTGAACTCGACCTTACCGTAATACCCGTGGTAGGTATCGTAGGTATCGTTTACGTAGTTACCAGATGTATAGGTAAATATTTTGGCGCAAGAATAGGCGGTGCTATAACCAAAGCAGATATAAACGTACGTAAATACCTAGGCGTTGC
>JAZQYG010000173.1:0-2369 GCA_045633305.1 Clostridia bacterium
TGGGAGTAACTTCAAGCATTTCGTCCTCTGCTATGAACTCGATTGCCTCTTCCAAACTCATACGCTTGGGTGAATTGAGTCGCATTGCCTCGTCTGAACCCGCCGCCCTCATATTAGTTATATGTTTTTTCTTACATACGTTGACGACTATATCCTCGCTCTTTGGCGTATATCCAACGACCATACCTTCGTATACCGGAGTACCTGGGTCTATAAACATAACGCCACGCTCTTGCGCGTTGTATAAGCCGTACGTTACCGCCTCACCAGTTTCAAAAGCAATAAGCGAGCCAGTCGTACGGGTCGGAATTTCACCTTTAAATGGCGCGTATCCCTCGAAAACGGTGTTCATTATACCCTCGCCCTTGGTTTCGGTCAAAAATTCGTTCTTGTAGCCGAACAAACCACGAGCAGGCACGATAAATTCAAGTTTAGTTCTAACGTCAGATGCGCTCATTTCCACGAGTTCGCCCTTTCTCACACCCATTGCGCTCATAACCGAGCCAACAGAGGTAGATGGAACGTCTACGAAAAGTCTTTCCATAGGTTCAGACAGCACGCCCTCGATATTTTTGTAAAGAACTTTGGGAGTACCTACGCTAAATTCGTAGCCCTCTCTTCTCATTGTTTCAATCAGGATAGAAAGGTGCATTTCTCCTCTTCCGCACACCTTAAACACCTCGGCGGAAGGAGTTGGCGTTACTCTCAAACTTACGTCTTTTAATAATTCCCTAAAGAGTCTATCTCTTAAGTGTCTACTAGTTACGAATTTGCCCTCTCTGCCTGCAAAAGGTGAATCGTTGACTGCAAAAACCATTTCAATGGTAGGTTCACTTATTTTTACGAAAGGCGCAGGGTCAGGCTTTCCAAAAGCGCAAACGGTATTTCCGATATTAATCTCTTCTAATCCCGAAATACATACTATATCGCCTACTTTTGCGCTTTGTACGGGAACTCTTTTGAGTCCGTCTATTTGCATAACCGTTTGTATTCTTCCTCTATAATTTACGCTATCGTTATGATAGTCGCAAACCGTTACGTCTTCGTTAACTTTGATAGAACCTCTTTCGATTTTTCCTATACCGATACGACCTACGTATTCGTTGTAATCGATTGAAGATACTAGAAGTTGTAGGTCGCCTTCTTCATCTCCCTCGGGAGGCTCGATATGGGATAAAATCGTTTCAAAAAGAGGAATAAGATTTTCGCCTTTTTCAGTAAAATCGAGAGTTGCAGTTGCATCTCTTCCCGAACAATACACAATCGGAGAGCGAAGTTGGTCGTCCGTCGCGTCAAGTTCGAGTAAAAGTTCGAGGATTTCCTCTGCAACTTCGTCAAGTCTAGCGTCTGGTCTATCAATTTTATTAACTACGATAATAATTTTGTGACCGAGTTCGAGCGCTTTTTGCAAAACGAAACGAGTTTGTGGCATAGGTCCTTCCGCAGCGTCAACGAGAAGAAGAACGCCCGATACCATTTTGAGTACGCGTTCTACCTCTCCACCAAAGTCTGCGTGACCGGGAGTGTCTATTATATTAATTTTGACGTCTTTATAGTATATTGCCGTATTTTTTGCAAGAATCGTAATTCCACGCTCTTTTTCAAGGTCGTTTGAGTCCATTACGCGGTTATCAACTTGTTGGTTTTCTCTAAAAGTACCCGATTGTTTGAGCATACCGTCAACGAGTGTAGTCTTGCCGTGGTCAACGTGGGCTATTATTGCAACGTTTCTTAAATCTTCTCTAATCAAAATTATTACCTCTTTATTATCTACAAACAAAAATAAGCCTTATTCGGCTTATTTTTATTTTACTGCTTTTTGCTCTTCGTGTCAACAATTATTATACGGTGAGAGAAGTAGGACCGATAGGCTCTTCTCTATTCTTTTTGATTTCTCCCGCTCTAGTGAGAGCAATCTTAGTAAGTACGGGTCCTATGAGTTCGTATATAAGGGTTGCAGAAAGTACTACGGTTAGCACTGCGCTCTTTACCTCAATAGAGAAACACTCGGCAGACTGAACGAGTTGCGCCATACCTATCGCAACACCCGCTTGTGGGAAAAGTGCAACGCCTAGGTATTTACGTACGTTTATATCTGCTTTGGTTATAGCACCGCCTATTCTTGCGCCGAAGTATTTACCTACGCATCTGGTAACTACGTAAACGATACCTACTATGCCTACTACGGTAATTTTAGTTAAATCAAGTTCAACACCCGACAAAACGAAAAATATCATAAACAGCGGTGGCGTCCAACGCTCCGAGCCGTCGAGAATTTTTACCGAGTCACCTCTCGTGTTTGCAAAAAGCGCGCCTATCATCATACAAGTGAGGAGTGAAGATAGTCCAAGAAGGTCGGATAATCCTAC
>JAZQYG010000174.1:0-13412 GCA_045633305.1 Clostridia bacterium
AAAATTTATTTTTCATATTTACATTTTAGAACAAATTGTTCCATTTTTCTTGACTTGGAACATTTTGTTCCGTTATAATTATAAAACAATATATACTTTGGAGGTCGTTATGAATATCAACGAACTATTTACAACACAAGAGGAAGAAGTATTAAAAAAGAACGAAAGTTGGTTTAAATTTTATTTGTGGGCGCCGATTGTGTTGCCTGCGATTTTAGCCGTACTATTTTTCTTTACTGGACTTATATTAGCAGTCGTAATTGACGCTATATTTTTAGTCTATTTCTGGATATTAGGTGGACTTTATTGCTTGCTTTTGTTTGTTATTATGAGAATTAGTGCTTCGCATAAAATCCTACATATTTATTATCTTAAAAAGATTACTTTAAAACAACCAACGCAAGAAAAAGTTGCACAAGTAGACGAATTTGACGATTTGCCTTTGATTTAAGTTTGGTTTAACGTAGACAGATGAAAGAAAAATATAAAATCATTTATAAGCAAGAGCCAAATTTGTATTTAAAAAACTCTCCCGTAATAATAACTGCGGGAGCGCTTGTTTTTGATAGTGAAAAGAGGCGTTTACATGCTCAATTAAAGTTTAAAAACGTTACGCAAAAAACTATTCTTTTATTAAAGGCAAAAGTAGTTTTGATGGATTCGGTAGGACGAAAAATCGGTGAGGTAGAAAAGCAATATCTTGATTTGCGCGTTGGTCGTGGCGGTGAATTTGGCGCAAAAAATCCGATTTTGATAGAAGAAAAAACTACGAGAAAGATAGTTGCTTACGTCAGTGAGGTTTGTTTTGCGGACGGTAGTGTGTATTCTTCGGATAGAACTTCTTGGATTAAAATTCCGGCGCGTATACCTTTGCAAGAAAAATTCGACACAGATTATGCTCTTGAAGAATACAAAAAAACTTTTTGCCAAAACGCTTTTTGTTTGCCGTTAGAGTATGAGAATCTATGGGTTTGTTCGTGTGGGACGGTAAATGAAAAAAAGGACGAGAAGTGTTATAAGTGCAAATCGAGCCTTGAAGAAATGAAATCCGCGGATAAAGAGGAGTTTCATAATAGAAACGCTTACGCAAAAGCGTGTGAATTAGTCGAAGATGATAAATCTATTCAAATAGTAAAAGGTATTACGCTCTTTTCCAAAATTATTGATTATCAAGACTCTAAAGCAAAAGTAAACGAGGCAAAAGAAAGATTAGCAGAGATAAAAAGAAAGGAAGAAGAAAAAGAAATTGCGCATAAAAAAGCAATAAAAAGTATTTTTCTTATCTCTATCGTATCCGTTTTTGCTGTTGCTATTTTAATTGCCTTGGGCTTTACTCTTGATGCGTAAAAAAACGGTAGAAATGATAAATTATAAAAGAGAATTATCAATGAACAGCCCGTCTGAAATTGCATTTTTTGGTTCAGTGCAAATTTTTAAAAAGGACTATTACAAAAAAATAATAAAGAAAAGAATATAAAAAACGACGGAAAAATTTCCGTCGTTTTTGATTTAATTAAAGATTTGAAAAGAAATTTATGATAACGTCCCAGAGCGGAGTGAGTTTGACAAGTATGGGAACGAGGATAAGAGAAATTACCGACATAAGTTTAATCAAAATATCCATAGCAGGGCCTGCTGTGTCTTTGAGGGGGTCGCCTACGGTATCGCCAGTGATTGAGGCTTTATGGGTGTCACTACCTTTGCCTCCGAATTTGCCAGATTCGATAAACTTTTTGGCGTTGTCCCAAGCACCGCCTGCATTAGCCATAAATACCGCAAGCATAATTGCGGATACAAGTCCGCCTATGAGTAATCCTCCTAAACCTGCGCTACCAAGAACTAAACCTGCTACAATAGGAGCAAGTATTGCAAGTACGCCCGGTGCTATCATTTCACGAAGTGATGCTTTTGTAGAGATGTCTATGCAACGATTATAGTTAGGTACGCTTTTTCCTTCTAATATTGCAGGGTCGTTTTCGAATTGCGCTCTAACTTCTTTTACCATTTTATTTGCCGCTTTACCAACAGAAGCAATGGTCATAGCAGAGAAAAGATAGGGGAGCATTGCGCCAACCAACATACCGATAAGAACGCAAGGATTAGAAAGGCTTATTTCAACCTGCGCTGCTTGTATAAAAGATAAGATAAAAGCAAGAGAAGTGAGTGTTGCCGAGCCTATACAAAAACCTTTTCCGATAGCAGCGGTAGTATTACCAACTGAATCGAGTTTGTCAGTGATACCACGTACGTCTTTAGGAAGTTCCGCCATTTCTGCGATACCGCCTGCGTTATCTGCAATAGGTCCGTAACCGTCTACGGAAACAGTAATACCGACGGTACAAAGCATACCAACGGCAGCAAGTGAAATGCCGTATGCACCACCAAAGAAATAAGAAAGTGCAATAGCGATTGCAAGGCATACGATTGTAAGCCAAGTTGATTTCATACCAACGCCAAATCCTGCTATGATATTCGTTCCGTGACCGGTTTGTGATTCTTTTGCAATTTGTTTAACGGATTTGTATTCGTCAGAAGTGTAAAGTTCTGCAACGAAACCGATAGCAACGCCTGCGGCAATTCCGGTTATTACGCAGAGCATAAATTTCCACTTGCCAAGGAAGAAAATTGCAATTAAAGCGGACGCAACTACTACTATTCCGGTTGCGATGTAAGTTGCAATATTCAATGCTTTGTGAGGGTCTTTCCACTCTCTTGAACGAACGATAACCGTCGAAAGAAGAGACGCCAAAATACCAACGCCACAAATAAGCAATGGGAATAGTAAGAATTTATAATTAGTCATCAAATCCGTACCGAAGGTCAAAAGAGCCATCGTTAAAGAAGAGATAATTGAACCAACGTACGATTCGGTAAGGTCAGAGCCCATACCTGCAATATCACCTACGTTATCACCTACGTTGTCTGCAATAGTTGCGGGGTTTCTTGCGTCGTCTTCAGGTATACCTGCTTCAAGTTTACCAACAAGGTCTGCTCCTACGTCTGCTGCTTTTGTATATATACCACCACCTACACGAGCAAACAATGCAATAAGTGAACAACCAAGGCTGTAGCCAGTAAGAATTTGGATAGGAAGTTCCATTTGACCAGTCATCAAGTAGACTGCAAGGAAAATCGCAACAAGTCCTAAAAGGCCAAATCCTGCAACAGAAAGACCGAGTACAGCACCACCGCCAAAAGCAGTTTTAAGCGCTCCAGACATACCTTCTTTTTGCGCTTTGATTGCCGTTCTTGCATTTGCTTTTGTAGCGATAGCCATACCTATCCAACCTGCGATTGCAGAAAAGATAGAGCCGATAATAAAGCATATAGCCGATTGCCAGCCGATACCTTCTGCTCCTTGCAAAGCGGGGATAAAACCAAGTACCGCTAAAAGCACGCCTATACCTGCAACGAAAGGTATAATGAGTTTATATTCACGGATTAAAAAGGTCATTGCGCCACCGTGAATATACTTTTCAAGTTCTTCTACTTTTTTGTTGCCTACCTCAAGTCGGGAAACTTTGCGGAAAAGTACGAATACGTAGCACAAAGTAACGATTGAAGCAAATACAACAAGAAGTAATGGAAGATAAATTTTTGCTTCCATAGTTGTTTCTCCTTTGTTAATATTTTTTATTTTATATTATTGCTGTGAGTAGCCAGTATAAAAGAGGGATAGTTATTATTGAAAGAATAGTTGTACCTAACGTATATTTAACCGCGCCTTCCGTGTCGCCGTCGTAACGGTCTGCAAAAGCAGAGGCAAGACCTGCCGTCGGCATCGCAAAGGCGATAAATACGGCAATTATCATATCTGTGCCAAGGGGAAGGAAAATATTAAGCGCCATAGTTATTCCTACGCAAAATACGGGTACGAAAACGAGTTTTACGAAGGATACGTAATACATTTTGACGGATTTGAACATTGCAGTTATTTTAATTCCACCCATTTTCATACCGAGTATGGTCATTGAAAGAGGGGTTACGATATTTTTGAAATGGTCCGAAAAGGTTACTATTTCTGGTAGGGTAGTTTTTAGATTGATAACGTTGAGAATTACGCCGATAGCAAATGATATAAGTACGGGGTTAAGGGCGATATTTTTGACTTTGATAGTGTTTTTATCTCCCGAAACAAGATATACACCGAGGGAATATAAGAGTATATTAGTTACGATATTTAAAATCACAAGGTAGGTAAACACTAGGGTATTTTGACCAAAAACGGCGGCGGCAAGAGGTAGCCCCAAAAAACCGTTGTTAGATATGATTTGGCTAAATCGCATCATGCCGTTTATCTTTTTTTCTTTTTCTTGTTCGGATGAGTTTTTTGATTTTTTTACGAGCAGTATCGAAATAAAAAATAGGGCAATTAAAAGCGCTATTCCAACAATGGCGACTATCACTATAGATAGAATAATTTCTCCGCTAAAATTGACTCCGAGCGTACTTGAAAGTATCAAAAACGGTAAGCCTACGTACATCAAGAGTTTGGATAGTACTCCCGAGTGTGAATCACTTAAAGTTTTGGTCTTTACGAGAATAAAACCCGGAAGGGCAAGAGCAATAAAAATTAGTACGTTTCTGAGCATAGGAATAAGTGCGTCCATATCGTCCTCTCATATAATTTATATAGTTAGTATTGTAAGTTTAACATAGTAGTGGAAAAATGTAAAATTTTGTATTTAACAATAGTTGTTATTTTTTGACCAAAAAGGTCGTTTTTGAAATGAATCTAGTCGTAATTTTTACTAAAAATTCAAAATTTTATATAAATGTAGTTTTCGCATAGTTAAATATCCTTGTAAAAAATTGATTTTTGTACTATAATGTTATGCGTAGAATTATGTTAACATAGGAGTTTTATACGTTGACTAAAAAATTAAAAATAGTTTTTCTCGGAGGTATAGGCGAGATAGGTAAAAATATGACCGCTATCGAGTACGGCGACGACATTATCGTGGTTGACGGCGGTTTGGCGTTTCCAACTAGTGAAATGCCCGGTATCGACCTTATCGTGCCCGATTACTCTTACCTCGTAGAAAATAAAGATAAAATTAAAGGTTTCGTGATTACCCACGGTCACGAGGACCATATAGGAGCGCTACCATTTATTCTTCACGATATAAAAGCAAGAGTATACGCAACTAAACTAACACTAGCGCTTATTGAACACAAACTCACCGAACACGGAATAGACGAGTACAGTCTTATTCCCGTTCAATACGGTGATATGATGAAGATAGGAGAGTTCCGCGTTGAGTTTATCAAAGTGAGCCACAGTATAACGGGGGCGGTGAGCCTTGCTATACAAACCCCAGTTGGACTTATATTCCACACTGGTGACTACAAGATTGACTTTACTCCCATTGACAACGTGCGTATGGACCTCGGCGCTTTTGCTGAAATAGGCAATAGAGGGGTACTTTTGATGCTTGGAGAGAGCACCAACGTTGAAAGAGAAGGCTATTCAATGAGCGAAAGGACGGTAGGTGAGGCGCTTGATAAAATATTTAGCGCAAATCTGTCAAGGCGAATAATCGTGAGTACGTTTGCTTCCAACGTTCATAGAGTTCAACAAATAATGGACCTTGCCGAAAAATACGGAAGAAAGGTAGCCTTGTCCGGTCGTAGTATGGAAAATATCACCGAGATGGCAATAGGCATAGGAGAACTTTCTCCCAAAGCGCCTATAGTTAAACTCAGCGAAATCAAAAAAATTCCCGACGATAAACTGGTTATCGTATGCACGGGTAGTCAAGGCGAGCCTATGAGCGCGCTCACTCGTATGGCAAACGATAATAGCAAGGTTAAAATAGGTGAAAACGATACGATTATTCTTTCCGCATCGCCTATCCCTGGTAACGAGAAACCCGTCTATAACGTTATAAACAATCTTTATAGAAAGGGAGCGAGAGTTATCTATCACGATTTGACCGAGGTGCACGTATCCGGTCACGCTTGTCGTGAGGAACTCAAAACTATGTTTTCTCTCATAAAGCCCAAGTACTTTATTCCCGTACACGGCGAGTATAGACATTTAAAACAACACTCTGAACTTGTTACGAGTCTTGGTATGAGTGAGGCGAATATCCTAATTCCCGAACTTGGAGATATAGTCGAAGTATCCAAAAAAGGATTAAAAAGAGCGGGTAAAGCCCAAGCGGGACAAATTCTCGTAGACGGCGAAAACATAAGTGAGTCAACTGGCATACTTTTAAAGGATAGAATCCACCTTGCCGAAGACGGATTTATAATAGCAGTCGTATCAACCTCCAAAAATTTCACTGAGCCCGACTTGATTTTGAGAGGATTTACCCTTGACGAGGAACTCGTTCAAGAGTGTAAAAAGGTTATAGAGGCGGTTATCCGTAACGTTGGAGAGGACGGAAAATCGGGAGAAAGAGAAGAAATTAAAACGGCAGTTAGAAAAGCGGTCAAGAAATTTATTTTCTCAAGAACTCGTCGCACACCTATGATAATTCCTATCGTAATGGCAGAATAATGAATATAGAAATAAACGAACTAAATTTAAGAGCGTTTTCCTCTCTTTCGAAAGAGGTACAAAAAAAGGGAGAAGAAAATTTCGTTCCCGTAATGAAAGTGGACTCAGCCTCCCTTCTTCGTCAGATAGTTACGCTCGCTCAACCTAAAAAGATACTCGAAATAGGTACGGCTACCGGTTTTTCGGGTATGCTCATGCTTGAGTGCGCAAAAGACGCGCATTTGTACACCATAGAGCATAACGAAAGTAGGGTAAACGAGGCGAGAGAAAACTTCAAAAAAGCAGGGCTCGATAATAGGGCTACCTTTTTCGTTGGAAACGTACACGAGGTCATTGATTTCGTGTCGGGAGAATTTGATTTTCTTTTCTTTGACGGACCTAAGTCACATTATTTGGAGTTTTTGTTGAAACTCAGACCATTTTTAAAAAGCGGAGCAATTCTCGTTTGCGATAACGTTTTGTTCCGTGGTATCGTAGAAGAAAAAACACAAGTTGAAAGACGTATGAGAACGATTGCGGGCAATATGCGCGAATTTTTGGATTACATAACGGGAGATGAGTGGAACAGCGCCGTTTACGATATAGGCGACGGTGTTTCGGTGAGTATACTTAAATGAAAGTAGAACTTCTTGCCCCTTGTGGCAACGTGGAAAAATTGAATACCGCTCTTCATTTTGGAGCGGACGCCGTTTATCTTGCAGGCAAACAAGCGGGACTGCGCGCGTTTGCTGGTAACTTTACTGATGAAGAACTGGTAAATGCAGTTAAACTTTGTCATAGTTTGAATAAAAAAGTGTACGTTACCGTCAATATTTTTGCTTTTGAGGACGACTTTATCACCCTTGGCGACTATCTCAAATTTTTGTATTCAGCGGGCGTTGACGCAGTAATCGTTAGCGACGTAGGCGTAATTGATTTTTGTAAAAAGACAGTACCTGACCTCGAAGTGCATTTAAGTACTCAAGCAAGTACGACCAACTCACACTCCGTACGCTTTTGGGCAGAGCAAGGTGTTAAACGTATAGTGCTTGCAAGAGAGGTTTCTCTTGATAATATCAAAAGGATAAAAGACCGCGTAGGCGATAGAGCGGAGATAGAGGCTTTCGTGCACGGGGCTATGTGCGTAAGTTATAGCGGAAGATGTTTGCTCAGTAATTTTCTCGTGAATAGACCGTCTAACCGCGGTGAGTGCGCGCAAGCGTGCAGATGGGAATATACTCTTCACGAGGTGAAACGTCCCGAACTTCCTATGACTATGCGCGAGGACGAAAGAGGAACGTACGTTTTTAATAGTCGTGACCTCAATATGCTCGAACACGTAAGTAAACTCAAAGAGGCGGGCGTTGATTCGTTCAAAATAGAAGGTAGGATGAAAACGGCTTATTACGTGGCAACCTCCGTTAACGCATACCGTAGAGCCATTGATTTAGTGGAAGAAGGCAAACCTATCCCCGAATATCTTTTGGACGAGCCTTATAAAGCGGGACATAGAAGTTATACCACGGGATTTTATTTTGGTGGTGAGGACAACGTTTGTTTAGATAGCAGTAGAGCGGTGCAAAGTCACGATTTTTGCGCCTACGTTCTAGGCTACGACGAAGAGAAAAAATGCGCTATCGTCGAGCAACGTAACCGTTTTTGCGAGGGAGAAGAACTCGAGATTCTTTCCCCCGACGATAATTTTAACAAAAAAATCAAGGTTGGTGGCGTGGTAGATTTTGCGGGTAACCCCGTTCCCGACGCTAAATTCGTTCAACAAAAGTTGTATATACCTACCCCCTTTAAACTTTGCAAGGGCGATATTTTGAGAAAAGAAAACGGAAGTATTCAAGATGCTTGAAATTAAAAGGGTAGAAAAAGGAAGTATAGCCGAAGAACTTGGGTTTGAGGCGGGGGATAAAATAACACTCGCTAACGGATACGAAGTAAACGATTTTATAGACCTCGTGTATATAGACGGTGAAAGCGAACTCGACCTTGAAGTGTTAACAAAAGATGGAGAGAAAGTTTCCCTTTCCTTTGAAAAGGACGAATTCGAGCCACTTGGCGTTGAGATTGTCGAAGAAGAGAGAATTCGCTCTTGTAAAAACAAATGCGTTTTTTGTTTCGTCGACCAACTACCTAAAGGTATGAGAGAAAGTCTTTACGTAAAAGACGACGACTGGAGATATTCTCTTCTTTGCGGAAATTACGTTACCCTGACGAATTTGAGCGAGCACGATTTAGAGAGAATTTGTAGGCTCAAAATAAGTCCTTTGTACGTATCGGTGCACGCGGGGGACGATACCGTCCGTAAAAGTTTGGTTGCAAATCCTAACACCTTGAAACTTTTTGAGTATATCAAAAAGATGGGAAAAGCAGGCATCAAACTTCACACCCAAATAGTTATGTGCAAAGGATTAAACGACGGAAAGGTTTTGGACGATACTTTGCAAAGACTAAAAAGTGAAAAGAACGTGTTATCCGTTGCGGTAGTGCCCGTTGGGCTAACTAAACATAGAGAAAACTTGACTCCTCTTGCTCCCGTTGATAAAGAGAGCGCAAGAGAGGCGATAGAAATTGCCGAAAGATACAAAAGAGAGGGCTTTTCGGTATGGTGCTCGGACGAAATGTATTTAAGGGCGGGACTTGCTGTACCAAGTTATGAATATTACGACGACTTTGCTCAAATAGAAAACGGTGTAGGCTTGATTGCAAAGTTTAGGCGTGACTTTGAAGATTCGCTATCATTTGAAAAGAGTAGACTTTCTGGCGACTACGGCGTAATTACCGGCGTATCGGCAAAAGAAGAGATAGAAAAAGCATCAAAGGCGCTTTGTGATAAAAACAAAGACCTATCAATACGAGTTTATCCGATAGTTAATCACTTTTTCGGAGAGAGCGTAACCGTTGCAGGACTGGTGACGGGCGGTGATATTATCAAACAACTCAAAGGTCAAGACCTTCCTGAAACCTTGATTATTCCCTCCGTTATGCTTAAAGAGTTTGATAGCGTATTTTTGGACGGCGTTACGATAGAAAAATTAGAAAAGGAGTTAGCACGTAAAATTCGAGTCGTAGATAGTAGCGGTGCGAGTTTTATGAGCGCGTTTACAAGATGAAACCACTTATAGCAATAGTAGGTAGACCTAACGTAGGTAAATCAACCTTTTTCAATAAAATAGCAGGCAAACGTATTGCAATCGTCGAGGATACCCCCGGCGTTACTCGTGATAGACTTTACGCGGACGGTGAGTGGTGCGGTTTTGAGTTCACTCTCGTAGATACGGGTGGAATCGAACTCAAAAGCGAGGACGTCATGTGGAGTAATATCCGCAGACAAGCGGAAATCGCGGTAGAAACGAGCGATTTGATTTTGTTTTTCCTCGATGGTAAAAGCGGACTGCTTCCAGACGACTTGAACGTAGCAGAGTATCTTAGAAAGAGCAAAAAGAAAGTTATTCCAGTCGTTAATAAACTTGACAATAATGAAATTGAAAGAGTTTTTGAGTTTTATGAACTTGGACTTGGCGAGCCTTTTGGAATATCGGCAGAGCAAAGCAAAGGACTTGGCGATTTGCTTGACGAAATGGCTAATTATTTCAAAACTCGCGAGGAATACGACCAGACGCAAGAAGGGCTCAAAATTGCCGTTGTTGGTAAGCCTAACGCTGGTAAAAGTTCGCTCGTAAATAGACTTTTGGGCTTTGATAGAGTGATTGTTAGCGATATAGCAGGCACGACGCGTGACGCTATCGATACTCCTTTTGAGGTGAACGGCGAGCATTATACCATTATCGATACGGCGGGTATAAGACGAAAAAGAAGTATAGACGAGGACGTTGAGAGTTATTCCGTTATGAGAGCGCTAGCGGCTATAAGGCGCGCGGACGTCGTTCTTTTGGTTTTAGACGCCTCGGAATCGGTTAGTGAGCAAGACGTAAAAATTGCAGGTTACGTTCACGAACAAGGAAAACCCACCGTGGTTATTATGAATAAGTGGGACACCATTGAAAAGGATACCTTCACGGTAGAAAAGTATAACAAAGACCTTGCAATCGGTTTATCCTTTATGGACTATTACACCCCCTTATATATATCGGCAAAAACGGGACAGAGAGTGGATAAAGTTCTCTCCGAGGCAAAAAGAGTTTACGAAAACGCAAGTAGAAAAATTCCGACTGGACTACTTAACGACGTTATAGGAGACGCAGTTAGCGTAAACGAGCCCCCAACGCATAAAGGCAGAAGACTCAAAATTCTTTACGCTACTCAGATGTTTACTAATCCTCCCAGTTTTGCAATATTCGTAAACGATAGAGAACTTATGCATTTTTCATATAAGAGATATTTGGAAAACACTTTGCGAAAATCTTTTGATTTTTCGGGAACGCCTATCAAACTTTCGATAAGAAATAAAAACGAGGACGAATAAAATGTGGTGGAAATACGTAATCGTTGCGCTCGTAGGATATTTAATCGGTGGAATAAATTTTGCTACGATATTTGCAAAAATTAATAAAAAGAATATTCGTGACCTCGGAAGCGGTAACCCCGGTACTATGAATATGATGAGAAATTTAGGTGCAAAATGGGGCGCGCTCACCTTCGTTTGCGACGGATTAAAAGGCGCAATTTCCTCTCTTGTAGGTCTTTGGCTTATAGATAGCCAAACTGGTATGTATGCTGGAGGTTTGTCTGCCGTCGTTGGTCACATTTACCCAGTTTATAGCGGATTCAAAGGCGGAAAAGGCGTAGCAACTGCAATCGGCGTGTTCTTTGCAACTTCACCTTTGTGGTCTCTTATAAGTTTCGTGATACTTCTTATAGTTATTATCACGACTAAATACGGTTCACTCGGCTCGTTGACTTTCGTTACTATGCTTACCATAGAACAAGGCGGAGCGCATATGGGCGAACTTGCGATAGATATAATGCTTTTCGTTATATGGGGACTGGTATGGTTCGGTCACCGCAAAAACTTGGTTGCGCTCGTTGTTGGAACGGAAAGAAAATCACATATACTCAAAACTCTTAAAAAGATAAAAAAAACAAAAGAAAATAATGAAAATACCGAAATCAAGGAGGGTATACAATGAAAAACTACACTAAAGTTGAACTTGAACAAATGCTAGAAGTCGCACAAAAAGAGTACGAAGGATTCCTCAAAGAAAACCTTAAACTCGATATGAGCAGAGGTAAACCCTCTCCTGACCAACTTTCCTTATCCGACGATATGGCGGAAATTCAGTATGATTCAACTAAAAGCAAAATAGATTATCGTAACTACGGAATACTTGAAGGTATTCCCGAAATAAGAGAAATGTTTGCAAAAATTTTGGACGTTGAAAAAGAAGAAATTCTTGCTTGGGGCAATAGCAGTTTGACTATGATGTACGACGCGGTTCAACGCGCTATGCAGTTCGGCGTGTACGGTGGTAAAACTCCTTGGGGAAAACAAGAAAAACTTAAATTCCTCTGTCCCGTTCCCGGATATGATAGACACTTTGCAATTACCGAACTTTTTGGATTCGAACTTATTTGTATTCCTATGACCCCAACCGGTCCTGATATGGATATGGTGGAAAAACTCGTTGAAAGCGACGAGAGCGTAAAGGGTATTTGGTGCGTTCCTAAGTATTCAAACCCCGACGGAATTACTTATAGCGACGAAACCGTTAAGCGTTTTGCAAACCTTTCGCCCAAAGCGGACGACTTCAGAATTTTCTGGGATAACGCTTACTTTACTCACGAGGTATACGGCAACGAGGACAAACTTTTGAACCTTTTGAACGAGGCTAAAAAGGTTGGTAAAGAAGATATGGTATATATGTTCACCTCTACCTCTAAAGTTACTCACGCTGGCGCTGGCGTTGCATTTATGGTAATGAGCAAAGCAAATATGGATTTCAATAAAAAACTCCTTGGAATCCAAGCAATCGGACCGGACAAAATTAACCAGTGGAGACACGTTGAGTACTTAAAAGACTTTGACGGACTCAAAGCGCATATGAAAAAGCATCAACTCCTTTTGCGCCCGAGATTCGACGTTGTGACTGATAAACTCGACGAGTTAAAAGCGGAAGGCTTTATCCGCTACGAAAAACCGAGAGGAGGATATTTCGTTAGCGTGTTCACCGAAAACGGAACTGCAAGCGAAGTAGTTAGACTTTGTAAAGAGGCAGGCGTTGTATTTACTCCCGCTGGCTCGACCTATCCTTACAAAAAAGACCCCAACGACTCGAATATTAGACTTGCTCCTTCTTATCCTCCCGTTGACGAACTCAAAAAAGCAATCGAAGTATTCGCAGTAGCGGTAAAAATTAGCGCAATCAAAAAGGCTCTTGGAGAATAAGTATGCTAAATAGTAAACAAAGAAGTAGTTTAAGAGCAATAGCCTCAAACTTAGAGCCACTCACTCAAGTAGGCAAGAACGGAATCACTGATACCGTTATAAAAACGCTAGACGAGGCTATCGAAAAAAGGGAACTTATCAAAATAACGGTGCTTGAAAATTCCGCGCTTGACTCGAAGAGCGCAGGATTTGAAATTGCCGAAAAACTTTCCGCCGAATTCGTATGCGCAACGGGTAGAAAACTCGTCTTTTATAGACGTAGCAAAAAAGAAGGCGTAAAACACGTTGAGTTTTAACAAATGACAAAACAAAAACCACGGTTCAAAACCGTGGTTTTTTTTACTCTTCAAAATCATTAAAATAGTCTTTATCAAAAAACTCTGACAAAGTTATGCCCGCGCCTTGACAAAAGGCTTTTATAGTAGATACTTTAGAGCACTTCGTTCTACCTTTAATCAAATCATATATTGCTGACGGGGATTTGCCACCGTTTAACGTTGCTTCACATACGTTAAGATTATTTTGTTCGCAAATTTCTTCTATTCTTTTAATTATCGCTTCGTTGATATTCAT
>JAZQYG010000175.1:0-8284 GCA_045633305.1 Clostridia bacterium
CTTTCAACAATCATAAAAAGTGCCTGCAAATAGGAATAGATGCAAAGGCAACTAAAATCGAACAAAACAATGGTTTTTTTTCTTTCGTACCTAAAATACGAGAAAAAACTTATCCTCGTGTTTTTCTTAGTGTTCGAGGAAAACACAACGTAACAAATAGCCTTTTTGCGCTACTTGTTGCAGATATAGAAGGTATAGAGCCCGAAATTTCAGTACAAGGACTTATGAATTTTACGGGCGTTAATAGAAGGTATCAGCAGTTAGGAAAAATCAACGGCGCACCCGTAATAACTGACTACGCCCACCATCCAACTGAAATTTTAGCCTCTATAAAAACTGCAAAACTTCACTCTAACAGTGTAACGGTATACTTCCAACCACATACATATTCTAGAACGGCAAAACTATTCAACGAGTTTTTGGACGCATTAAAAGAGGCAGACAAAGTTATTATTGTTGAAGAATTCCCAGCAAGAGAAACGCCCGATATGGGTAAATCCGCAAAAGACCTCGCGGACGCTTTGATAAAAATAAAAAAATGCGAATATGCAACGCTTAAAGATGCTCGCGAACTACTCTACTCAAAAACTACTCCAAGTGAAACGGTTTTGTTAGTTGGAGCAGGAAATATCGACAGTATATTTAATAGATAGTAAAAAAAGGTTGTTTTAAAGGAAGGATTTTGTTATAATAAAATTATGCAAAATCCTTACCAAAAAGCAATATCTAAATATGCAAAAAGATACAAACGCATAAACGTCATTGACTTTTTACGCGGATTTTGCGCTATTCTTATGGTTTTCGACCATATGATGTATGATTTTAGATACGTTGCGGACTATTTATGGCAACCGCTTAGCGAATTTTCTCTTTCTCTTATCAGTTTTGCTAATTTCTACTGGTCTAGTCAACTCCGACATATAGGTTGGATTTGCGCCGTTTCCTGTTTCGTTTTTTTGTGTGGAACTTCAACAGGTTTATCTAAAAATAATCTACTTAGAGGAACAAGGCTTTTTTTAGTTGCATTTATAATCACCCTTGTAACGCAATCCTTTGAGTACCTTATGGGATTTTCTGGAATAACTATCAATTTCGGAGTCCTTCACACGTTATCTTTTTGTATTTTAATCTATGCTATTTGCATTGAAGGTGGCAAGAAAGTTAAACTTTTTTCCTCGCCAAGACGTACGTATTATCTATCAGACTTACTTACGCTACTTTTATTTGTTGCATCTTCTTACGCCACGATTATTTACGGAATTACCCCATCTAATTATAAAAGAGCAATTGCTTTTGACACTTTATCCGAAATGAATTTCGAGCAGTTTTGGTCTTTTGCGCTTGGTATAAAGCAAACCTTATCTTCCAGCGATTACATACCCATGCTCCCATGGCTTTCTGTCTTTCTTGCAGGCGCATTTTTCTCTGGTTCTATAAAACGAGAAAGAGAATATGCTCCACTCCCCCAAAAGAATCAAGACTTTATTTCAAAAACAGGTAGGCACAGTTTACTTCTTTACGTTATTCATCAACCGATATTATACGTGCTCATTTACGTAATGGGCGTTATTTTGACGGGGAAAATCATACTTTTATAGGAGAAAAAATGAAACGGAATCTTTCTCTTTACGGATATCTTATTCAAGCAAACGTCGACGATAATCTCGTCGCATTAAAACAAGGAAACGTTACGCTAACACACGGAGAATTTAAAAATAGCATAAGAAAATTAGCAGATGGACTTGCTTATCTTGGAGTAAAAAAGGGTGACGTCGTCACCATTTCTTTACCAAACGTTATTGAGGGACTTATTTCTTTTTACGCCGTTAACGCAGTTGGTGCTATCGCGAATATGGTACATCCCTCCCTCCCTAACATGAAATTACTTGAAGTGCAAGAGTCCACACACAGCAAACTTCTTATAGGACTACATAGTCAAAAAGCAACTGGACTCAAAATTGACTGTGACAGAAAAGATTCACCATATTCTTTTGCAAAACTTATGGCAAAAGACGTTCCCCAAATAGAATACAATACGAGCGACTCTATTTCCGTTTACCTTCATAGTGGAGGCACTACGGACAATCCAAAAACGATTGTACTCTCCTCCAAACAATTCAACGCTATTGCAGAAGGCTTAAAGGGACTCTTCAAAAAAGATGAAACTGCGGGATTTAAGGCGCTAACCGTACTTCCTATGTTTCACGGATTTGGTCTTGCGTCAGGTATGCACGCTACACTTTGTCTCGGTATGGAACTGGTTCTAGTGCCTAAATTTGATAAAACTACCTCTCCTACGCTTTTGCTTAGCGAAAATATAAATATGATTTTGGGCGTACCTATAGTGTTTGAAGCAATACTCGCGCACCCTGTAATACAAAACGCAAGCGATTTGTCTTCACTTAAATATTGTTTCGTGGGTGGAGATAAAACGCCTATGGAACTTTTAACTCGATTTAATTCAATGCTCAAAAAGAAAAATTCCACGGCAAAACTCTGCGAGGGATACGGATTAACGGAGTGTGTATCCGTATGCGCAGTAAATAGAAACGATAACTATCGTACGGGTTCAATAGGTTTGCCACTTGCTAACGTAACGCTTGGAATTTTAGGTCAAGAGGGTGACTTTTTGGAATCTGAAAGCATAGGTGAAATTTGTATATCCGGCGACACCGTTATGGAAAGATATCTTTCCCTTGATAAAACGGATTGTTTTATGAAAAAAGACGAAAAAGTTTGGCTAAAAACGGGTGACTACGGATATCGTGATAGCGAAGGATTTTATTACTTCGTTGAACGCAAAAAAAGAATCGTTAAAATTAGTGGCGTTACGGTTTTCCCAAGTGAAGTTGAACTTATTCTCCGTACAAACTACAACGTATCAAACGTTTTCGTAAAACCTATATCAAAAACTAATCCTAGACTAAAAGCCTTCGTAGTACTCAAAAAAGACACCTACGTTAGCGCAGAAGAACTCATTGATTACTGCTCCGCTCACCTTATGAAATGGGCAGTTCCAGAAGAGATAGTATTTTTGGATTCTCTACCTATGACGCCAGTTGGAAAAGTAGATAAGAAAAACAAAATTTTTCAATAATTAATACAAAAACCGCTATCAATCGATAACGGTTTTTATTATTTTTCTTTTTTAAAAACTAAAGTGTAATGAATCTTCTTAGGCTTTATGAGAGTGGTTGACATAGCATCCAAAAAATAACCTCTTTCCGCTTGAAAATTAATAACGGATTCAAGTTCGTCAAGATTTTTCATTTTACACTTTCTCGCTTTCTTTTTGAGTACAACTTGAGAAACTATATATTCATATTTTGCTTTGTTTTTTAATATATCAGCCATATTTTTATTATACAATACAAAACCTTATTTGTAAAGCAAAAAGACGCTCAACGAGCGTCTTTATACTTATGTATTTTAGTTAAAATATCTCTTTAAAAGCCCTTTGAATCCTGCGCCGTGACGAGCCTCGTCCTTTGCCATTTCGTGTACGGTATCGTGAATAGCGTCGTATCCGAGTTGTTTTGCGCGAATTGCAAGGTCAAGTTTGCCTTTGCATGCGCCTGCTTCTGCCATCGCTCTGAGTTCAAGATTTTTCTTGGTGGAGTCGGTTACTACTTCTCCGAGGAGTTCAGCAAATTTTGCTGCGTGTTCAGCCTCTTCAAATGCATATCTTTTGTACGCTTCTGCAATCTCGGGATAACCTTCACGTTCTGCTACTCTGCTCATTGCAAGATACATACCAACTTCGGTACACTCTCCCATAAAATTGTCGCGAAGTCCTGCAACAACTTCCATATCTTCTACCATACCGTCGCCAACGTGGTGTTCGCAAGCAAAGCCTTCGTCTTCAGATTTGATTTCCTCAAACTTGGGAGCGCCACACTGGGGGCACTTTTCTACGCTATCCTCTACGGTGCATCCACATACTAAACATCTTTTCATTATTTTATCCTCCAAAATTAATTTTAATTTATTAACGGTATTACCGTTTATTTTTTACATTTAGGGCAAGTCCCGTATAAAACAACTTTACCTCTTTTAACTTTGTACCCTTCTTTTTCCGCCTCTTTGAAAGGAACTTCAGGGAAGGTTATATCAAGTATTGCTCCACAATCTTCACATATAAAATGAGCGTGTTCGCTAACGCATGCATCGTAATGAACGGTACCGTTAGTCGTTTCTATTGCTACGATTTTACCTTCGTCTGAAAGTTTGCGCAAATTACGATAAACGGTAGCAATTCCAAGACTCGGCGCACTTTTACGAGACTGCTCGTATATCCACTCCGCATCTGGGTGCGATTTGGTCGAGGCAATCGTTGCATAAATTACGTCACGACTATGAGAGTGTCTATCATTTTTTAATAAAACTTCACTCATTTATGCCTCCTTATTGATAATGATTATCGTTATCGTGTATATAATATACAATACTTATTATTATTTGTCAACCATTTTTACAAATATTTAAAAAATTTTTGCCTAACTTTTTTATGTAAAAAATGGCTCTTATTAAAGAGCCAAATTTATTTATTTTATGAGTTCTTTTATATCCTCGCAAATAGCGTTTGCTTTTTCTTCTGCGCCTATCATTGTGCGTTCGCCGATAGAAATATAGTATTTGAGTTTAGGCTCCGTTCCTGATGGCCTTACACACGCCCAGTCCGTATCGCCAAGACCAAAGAAAATAGCGTTAGTTTTTGCTTGAGGAAGTTTTTCTTCTCTTCCGTCGGAGTAAAGTTTCGTGCCTTTAATAAAGTCACTTACGTACTCTACTTTAATACCTCCAAGCGTCTTGGGAGGATTTGCTCTAATCTCGTCCATAATTGCGCTCATTTTTGCCATACCGTCGAGCCCTTTATAGACGACTGAACTGCCGATATCTTTGTAATAGCCGTACTTTTGATAAATTTGTTCAAGTTTTTCTAGAGCCGTTACGCCGATACTTGCATAATAGCATATCATTTCCGCAAAAGTCATACTTGCAGAAACCGCATCTTTATCTCTCGCGTGCGTTCCGCAAAGATAACCGAAACTTTCTTCAAATCCAAATACGTAGGTGTATTCCGAATTTTCTTCCCAAAGTTTAATCTTTTCTCCAAAGAACTTGAATCCAGTTAAAACGTCTATGCTTTCACAGCCTTCTCCTTCTGCAACTTTTCTTGCAAGCGCAGTGGTTACTATACTCTTGATAAATGCGGGGTTTTTGGGGAATCTACAAGTATCTTTACGTCTTGAAAGCACGTAATCAAGCATAATTACGCCGATTTGATTACCCGTTAAAACTTTCATTTCTCCGTTTTTATCGCGAAGCGCCACTCCCATCCTATCAGAGTCTGGGTCAGTCGCTATAACCGCGCCTGCATTTATACTATTTGCAAGATTTATTGCCATAGTGAGCGCTTCTGCCGATTCAGGGTTAGGCGTAATAACGGTAGGGAAATTGCCGTCTTTCGTGCACTGCTCTTTCACCGTAACGTAATCAACACCCATCCTATCAAAAGTCGCGGTAACTGGATAATATCCTGCTCCGTGAAGAGGGGTATATACGATTTTTACCTTGCCTTTTGCTTCGCTTGGCGCAGACTCCGAAAGTCTTAACGCGTCGATAGCCTCAAAGAATTTTGAATCGAGAGTTTTACCAACGATTTTGATTTTGCTTGAGAGTTGAACTTCGTCAAGTCCTCTCACTTTTTCTTCCGCTAAATCCGTTGCGCTCTCTTTTATTCCCACGTAATCTTCAATAGAAGAAATAACTGCCGTGAGTTCGTCAGAGGCGTCAAGGTCAAGTTGCGCGCCGTCTGCGCCATATACTTTGTAACCGTTGTATTCCTTTGGATTGTGGCTTGCCGTTATCATAACGCCCGCAAAACATTTAAGTTCTCTAACGCCAAAAGATATCATAGGAACGGGACGAACGTCTTCGTACAAATAAACGTTGATTCCGTTATCTTCGAGCACTCTTGCAGTAGTTACGGCAAATTCATAACTCATTATTCTAGTATCGTATCCGATAAGAACGCCTGCTTTTGCTCCCCCTTTGGAATTTACGAATCTTGCAAGACCAAGCGTTGCTCTTGCAACAGTGTAGACGTTCATGCGATTCATACCGATATCAATAATTCCTCTCATGCCGGCAGTTCCAAACGAAAGAGGAAGGGTAAACGCCTCTTTCTTTGCGTTTTCATCACTTCCTATCTGTTTTAAACGTTCAAAATCTTTTGGGTTCATTTTATCCCCAAGTTCTAGCCATTTTTGATAATTTTTATTATAATCAGTCATTGTATTATCCCTCCGAGTAATCAACAATCCATCTTTTTCAAGTTTATCAGCAATTTTTATAACTGCTTTTTTAATTTGCTTTGCGCACGCTATATATATATCGTCACTCATGCCGTACGGGTCGAAAATATCTTCAAAATCTATCCACTCTTTAAGCGAAAACATATTAGGCAAATCGACTTGCAAATAATCTTTGTGCGATTGAGTCATTGTGAGTATCAAATCACACGAATCCGCAAGTATTCCGCTAAACTGGGTTGATTTATGATTTTCTGAGCCCTTTATTCCAAGAGTTTGAAGTGCTTTTATACTCCCTTCACTCATAGGCTTGCCATCATAAGTACATACTCCCGAAGACACGACCTCAAAATCGGTATATCCACGTTTTGAAAGTTCATCTTTTAGTAGAAACTCCGCAATAGGTGAACGGCACGTATTTCCAGTGCAAACGAACATTATTTTGAATTTCATTTTACCCCTGCCGCCTTTCTCATCCTATTCATAACCGAATAACCTTTGCCGTCGTCGTCTAAACTTTCGGAAATTATATAATCGGCAAACTTTTCGGCTTTTCTGAGCGCCGAATACAAGTTCTTAGCAACCTCATCTTCTGAAAAGCCCATTTCAATGTAAGACTTTCCTTCGTAATAATCAACGTTTTTTGAAAGTGCAAGAATAACGGGGTTTTTGCCAAGTTTGACTGCATTGTCGTAAAGAGTGAGTGTTTGCTCTTTATTCTCTGAAAGCACCATATCACAATTAGGCGCATAATGACGATATTTCATGCCGGGAGCAGGCGCTGCCGATATTACTCTACCTCTAAAAAGTTGTACGTTATCTACGTGTTTTAATAAATCTTCCGCCGTTATCATACCAGGTCTAAGTATTACCGGTATTTCTCCACTCACGTCAAGCACGGTTGATTCAATTCCAACGCCACACTCTCCGCCGTCTATTATAAGCGGTAATTTGCCGTTCAAATCCTCATATACGTCCTCTGCCCTAGTTGGACTAGGTCTACCCGAGGTATTTGCGCTAGGCGCGGCAATAGGAACTCCACACTTTTTAATAAACTCAAGAGCAATTTTGTGATTAGGAATACGAACTGCTACGGTATCAAGCCCCGCGGTAACAGAATCGGGAACTACGTCCTTTTTCTTGAGAACTAAAGTAAGTGGTCCGGGAGAAAAAGCCTTGAACAAGGTTTTTGCAATACCCGTATCGTCGTAAGCAATCGCGTCAAGTTCTTCAATCGAGGATATATGACATATAAGAGGATTGTCTTGAGGTCTACCCTTTGCGACGAATACGCTTGCTACCGCTTTTTCGTTAGTTGCATCCGCGCCCAAACCGTAAACAGTTTCGGTAGGAATTGCGACTATTCCGCCCTCTTTTATAATTTTTGCGCCCTCTTGAATAACTTCGCTCGAACCAAATTTGATTGCAGTATCCATATTGCTCCTAAATGATATAAATTACGATAAGCCCAAGAATAATACCTATCGTTAATATTATACCACTAAATTCCGCGTTAAACAAGTCATTTGAACGAGGAATAAGTTCGGAAAACACTACGAATATCATTGCTCCCCCCGCAAAAGCAAGACTTAGCGCTGATGCAAGAGGTGAAATACCTGAAAAAAGCGTGCCGATTATTGCGCCAAGAACAGTTGGCGCGCCCGACAAAAAAGAATAAAGCACTCCTTTTACCCTTTTTCCTTCTCTAACGTAAGGAAGAGACACGGCTATTCCCTCGGGAATATTATGAAAACCTATAAGTAAAGGAAGAGCGGAAAACGCACACACGCTTTGTCCTGCGCCAAGGGCTAAACCTTCCGGGAGATTATGTAATGCAATTGCAAGAGCAACGAAAAATAAACTTCTCGTTTCTTTCTTTCGATTTGAAAAATAGTTTTCTAAAAAATAAATTAGTAATGCTCCAAAAATTACCGAAAGAGCAACGGCCAAAACGTTTATTTCAACAAGAG
>JAZQYG010000176.1:0-1518 GCA_045633305.1 Clostridia bacterium
CCCGACGACGAAGAAGGTTTTTTAATTGAGGCGATACGAGTTGACGATAATTTAGTTGCAGTAGGTAACGTCAGTAAAAGAGGCGTAGCAATTTCTCTTTGTGAAGGTGTACACACGATAACCTTGTGCGGACGAGTTCACGTAAAAAATCACGGAATATCCGCATACGGATACGGCTCTGAAAAAAACTGGCATAGAGAAAGTTTCGAGGTTAGCGCTATCGTGGACGTAGTGGACTGGGAAGACTCTTATATGGTGTTAGAAATCCACTTTGGAGAAAGAGTTAATAGAAGAGATAAAGTACAGATTGCGACTAAAAAAGTACTGGAGTCAACCTCCTATTTCAAGAAATTTTTAGTAAGTTACGACTTTAAACAAGTAACGAGAGAATATATTGAAAATTTAGCGCCGGGGTGTAGATATCTTGAAAACAGTAGCGAATTTATTGAGCCTGTTTTTGAAGAAGAAAGTGAAAGCACCCAAGTTGTAAAAACAGAAAAAGCAAAACAAGAACCCCAAAAAGACAACTATGACACCATTGATAGGTCTTGCTATGAGGGGATGATAAAGGTACACGACAATTCAAGTGAAGACGGTTTACTTGGTGGCGGAAGTTTATTGTTTGACGATATGATGGGGGTGTACGATATCTACGAGTGTAGTGACCCTCAAGACGAGAATAGACTTTTTGCCGGTGTAAATTTATATAAAGAAGGAAACAACAAACTTTATATATACGACAAAGATGGCGAGGTTGGTCCCGTACTTAAATTTGATAATAGCGGAAGGTTTTATTTTGAATTCAAAGATAGACGCGGTCTACATCAGTGGTTTAGAATAAGTACGACAAGTACTTCTATAATCATATCCGAAGTAGAAGACGGAGTACAGACGGGAAAATTTTTAAAATTCAAAGAGGGCAACGTTTACGAGGGGGCGTATACTCAAGACGGTGAAAAAACCGAATATGTCAAGTATATTGGGCGAAAAGATTTTCCGCAAGTCAAAGTGCCTTTTCCTAAGATGAATAACGACTACGAGGTCGACGTAAAAAAGATAGACGGGGCAGGGCTATTTTGTGGTAATACGTCTGGTGGCGTAGCGCACGGACACGGAATTTCTTATAGTGATTATTCGTCTTCTTTCGGTGAATTCAAAGGTGGCGAGCCGTCAAATTTTAACGTTAATCACGCAAAAGGAATTTTCTTTGATTTTTCAAGTTATAACTGCGGTCAAAAAGACGGATTGTCTTTTAATTATAACGAGCGCGTAGACGAGGCGAAAATCGAAGTTTACAAAGATGGCAACGCGCAAGAAATATCTATCATTATTAAAAACGACTGCGTAATATTCGTAAACAATAACTATTTATACAGTCAGCATTACGGCGTAGCAAAATATCCGTTTAGATTAACGGAATTCGAACTCAAAAACGCAGAGTGGGTAGAGTACGCGTATGGGAAAAGCGTTTGTTCTCTTTTGGGCGTGGGCAAAGTTCTGTCTACCCCGAGAGTAATA
>JAZQYG010000177.1:0-37256 GCA_045633305.1 Clostridia bacterium
AACATAAAGGTATTCTATCCTTCTAAATTACAAATTGAACAATAAAAAAGAGGACTCATATGAGTCCTTTTTTATTGTAAATAATTTTAAAATAATACATACTATGTTAATCTTTCTATAATCAGATTAATCTTCATAATCACATTGAATACAGCATTTTGTGCAAATATAATTCATTTCCGAATATTTTGTTTCAACCCAATCATGTTCAAGTCTTTCTATTGATTCTGTTTTTTTGTAATTGCAATTCTTGCAAGTAAATATTTTCTCTCCTAGATTTTCACAGGTCGCTTTTTTATTTATATAGCCTTCATCATAATGATGCTGAGTACAAAATACACTAAATTTTTGTTTTATTGAAATTTTTCCCTCAACATTTATTAATTTCCATTTTGACATATTCAAAATTTCTTTAGTTGTCAAATAATCAAATTCAACAGTATATTCATTACCAGCCACGACTTTACCTATTCTTTTAGTACCGGCACGAACAGGGTAGTCATTTTGATCATAAAAGCCAATATGTATCGATAAATCGTCTATATCTATTTGTGGACGAACAATAAATGAAGGAGTTAAAGTATTTGGGGAAATTTCTACGATAATATCATTTTTATTTATTTCTTTACTGTAACTTTCATTTCTTTCTGGATTACAAGCAACAAAATTTGTAAATACTAATAATATCAAAACTATAATTAAAAATTTTTTCATAATTATTAACACCTTTTGTACTTTTTTTAAACCATTGTTCTCCTATTATTTCCTCTTATCTTTAAATCCGAGAAGTAGTGCGGAATTTGCGCACACTATTACGGATGAACAGTTATGAACTACTGCGCCGAGTACGGCGTTAAGTAGTCCCGTTGCAGACAGTACCACTGATACGACGTTGATTATCATTGATAAAGTTATATTGAACTTCATCTTGAATTTCATACGGCGAGCAAGTTTAACCAAAAAAGGAATTTTGGTCATATCTTCACGCATCAACGCCACGTCACTGGATTTGATTGCAACGTCATTACCCATAACGCCCATAGCAATCGAACAATCGGCAAGAGCAAGCGCCATAGCGTCGTTCACGCCGTCGCCTATCATTGCAACTTTTTTGCCGTTTGCTTTTTCTTTTTCAATAATTTTTGCTTTATCTTCGGGTAGCAGTTGACTATATATCTCGTCTACTCCAGTTTGAGCGCCTACGCTATTTGCAACGCTTTCTCCGTCACCCGTCATCATACAAGTTTTGATAGATAGGTCTTTTAACTGCTCAATTGCACAAACTGAATCTTCTCTTATTTTGTCACCGAAATATATAAGTCCTACGACTTTTCCCTCTATTACAACGCAGGAAACCGTTTCGTTTTGTGATTGATAATCTCCAAGGTCAAATCCATAATTTGATTTTGCATATCTTTGGTTTACAATCTCAACGTTTTTGCCATCAACTACAGCGCTAACGCCAAGACCAACGAGTGATTTCACCTCATCACACGAAATAGCGTTTATATCTTGTTGTTTTGCATATTCGCAAACGGCACGTGCCAAAACGTGCTCGGAAGAAGATTCAACTGAAGCGCAAAGTCTTATTATCTCTTTTTCATCATATTCTAGCGCAACTACTCTACTTACTCTTACTTTACCTTCCGTTAACGTGCCCGTTTTGTCAAAGGCAACGAGGTCGATATCGGCAAGTTGTTCCATTGCTCTACCGCTTTTAATCAAAGCGCCGTTACGACTTCCGCAACCTATCGAAGCAGCAACCGCAGTAGGTACGGATAATCCGAGCGCACAAGGACAGAATACGACGAGTATAGTTATTGCTCTTTCTAAACTAATGAGGGCTGGGAGTGATAAAACTATCAAACAAAACAGGAATACTAGAGCGCTACAAACTATTGCAGAAGGCACGATATATCCCGCCCATTTGTTTGCAAGTTGAACGGTGGGAGATTTGTTTTTCTCTGCGTTTTTTACGTATTCGGCAAGTTTTGCAACTAAACTGTCTTTGGATAGCGAAGTTACTTTTACCACGAGCGCGCCGTCTAAATTCACCGTACCCGCTCTCACGATACTACCTTCCTTAACCTCTACCGGCAAACTTTCGCCAGTTAAATTTGCTTGGTTAACGTTACTTACACCGTTTAAAACGACTCCGTCCACGGAAATATCGCTATTAGGTTTAATCATTACGACGTCACCTATTTGTACCTCTTCGACTTTTAACTCTACGTATTCGCTACCCTTTAATACAAAAGCGGTTTTTGGAGCGATTTTTATAAGAGCCTCGATTGCCGAATTAGATTTTTTGGTTGTGATATCTTCAATCGCCTCGCCTATTGCCATAATTACGGAAATTTCAGATGCGACGAAGAAATAATTTTCGTGATGTCCGCTTGCGTGAAGTACTCCGAGTCCGTAAAGCACGCCCATAACTAACGATGCCGTGAGGGCAACGGATATAAGTAGAGCCGAGGTTATTTTGCGTCTTTTTACAAGATTGATAACCGCGCCTTTGTAAATAGGAAATCCACACAAAACTACAGCAATTAACCCTGGGTCTAAAAGTCTAAGTACTCCGGTTTTTTCTCCCCAAAAGTTAATATAACTAAGCACTGTGAATATCGCGGAAATTGCAATAATAGACCAAACTTTTATATTCGAATTGATTTTTTTGCTCGTTCCACAACAAGAGCAACTCTCTTTTGGCTTAGCCACTCCGCAACATGAACAAGTTTCCTCTTCTTCGTGCTTATGTGAGTGACAACAACTATTTTTTTCTTCGCGAGCATGGCTATGACAGTGACAAGTTTCTTTCGTTTCCGCTTGCTCGTGACAGTGGCAAGATTCGTGCTCTTTTGAACCACAGCAAGATTTCTCACTATGCTCCTGCTTATGACAACAAGATTTTTCTTCTTGTACTGCTATTTTCTCTTTTTTTTCTTCGTGAGCGTGATTACAGCAACACTTTTTTTCTTGTTCGGACATCTTCCCTCCGCTTGTAGTTAGTTCTTTAAATTATATATTCTCGAATTCAAATTTTATTCTTTTTCTTCGGGAGGAGCAACAAGCCCTTCTATTCCCGCATCCATAAATCCTTCTGAATTTGCCTCGTTTTCGGTTACGGCACTCGAGTAATCAATCTCGGATACCGCAGTAGGAGCAGATTGTGATTCAACTTCCTCGCCCATTGATTCTTGTTGTTTACGTTTAACGAATTCCGCTTTTTCTTCTTTCGTCAAACTTTCAAATCTTACTTCTTCGCCTATAAAGTTGAGGTGTACTTTGCCCGTACTACCGTTTCTGTGCTTTGCTATATGCAAATCCACGAGAAGTTCGGGGTCGCCTTTTTCAGACGAGGGGTCACGCGACAAAAACAGTACGATATCCGCGTCTTGCTCGATTGCGCCCGATTCACGAAGGTCGGAAAGCAAAGGCTCTTTGTCCTTTCTTTCTACACTTTCCGTTCCACGGTTCATCTGTGAAAGTAAAATTACGGGTACTTCAAGTTCACGAGCAAGTAATTTCATCTGACGGCTCATAGTACTAACGTCGTTTTGTCTACTTTCCGATTTTTTGCCCGGTTCCATAAGTTGCAAATAGTCCACGATTATAAGGTCAAGTTTTCTATCTTGGCTTATTCTTCTACATTTGCTCATTATATCCAAAGGATTGGTATTTGCCGTGTCGTCGATATAGATACTTGCCTCGCTCAATTTCTTATGAGTTTCCACGAGTCTTCTAGTCTCAACTGCTGTCAAATTGCCTGCTTTTACGTTGCTCATACTAATTCTACCGACTGAACAGTACATTCTTTGTACGAGTTCTTCGCCCGACATTTCAAGGTTAAATATTGCAACTTTTGCATTAACTTTGGGGTCTAAAGCCGCGTTAGTTGCGATATTCAAAGCAAACGCCGTTTTACCTATACCGGGACGAGCAGCAAGTACTATAAGGTTGGATTTTTGCAAACCGTTGGTGATATAGTCGAACTGACTGAATCCAGTCTTGAGTCCACTCATACCTTTGCCATTTATACATCTTTGCTCTATCATACCGAGAGTTTTTCCCGAAACCTCAGATATGGATTTGAGCGAACCTTTTTGTTTTTCCGCAGTTACGTCGTATATCGTCTTTTCTGCAAATCCTACCGCTTGGTCTGCTTTGGGATTTTCGTAAACGTTAGTAATTATCGAACTTGCGCCTTTTATGAGGTTACGCAAAACTGCGTTCTCTTTTACGATTCCGATATAATACTCGTAATTTGCCGAAGAAGGAAGAACGCTCGTCAATTGCGTAACGTAAGCAACGCCACCAACTTTATCAATCGTGTTATCTTGCTCCATCTTACCTGACAAAGTGATAAAATCTATCGGTGTGCCCGTTGCGTAAAGGGCGCTCATTGCGCTAAATATGTATCTATGACTTTCAGCGTAAAAATCGTTTTCGTTGAGCATAGTTAGTACCGCGCCCGCCGCCTCGTTATCAAGCAAAGCGCAAGCCAAAGTACATTGTTCTGCGTCAATATTGTAAGGAAGTTTTCTTCCTTGCAAGTTTTCGTTTTTTGCGTTAACTTTATCAGCCATCGTCCTCTTCTCCTTTTTTGCTTTTTTTGTAAGCAATTATACCAAATCCCGTTGCAATTATGACTGCAACCGCAATAAGCGCAACGAGATACCATCCCGTTTGGTCGGGAACGGTTTGTGTTATAGTAATGGTGGAGTGCTCCGCCTCAAGTGCGGAAAACTTCCAGTAATGAGTGTATAATTCACCCTCTATTCTCTCTCCGTCCGACGTTATATTCGCGTAGGGAGTGGAATATCTGTATTCATAAACGACTTCGTCTAGTTTGCTCTCGTCAACAAGAGGAAAACTATCCTCCAAGATTTTGTTCGGAAAACCTTGAGAAATCGCTCCACTAAACGGACTAGCGGATTGATTTTCGTATACGTCGAAGAAAAATCCGTCACGAGTTGGAATATTTTCAGTATCTTGTTGCTCCGTCCTTTCCTTGAAATCGGCGTGGGTTGGATAATACTTCCTACCTATCACGCACTCTCCCTCGCTTGAAACTACCTCGTATCCGTTTAAATTAAAATATTTCGTTATTTTCTCTTTTACGTATTCGACGCTATATCCGTAAGAATTAACTTCATCTTTATCGAATTTTACCGTTACGATATCTTCAATGGACGAATCCTTATTAATTCTCCTTTCCGCGCTCACCGTTACGCAACCGCAAAGAAAACTAGCGCACAAAATGAATATTAGTAAAATTACGAATTTTTTCATTATATCTCTTTTTTGAGCATATCAAGCGCCCATTTGAATTCCTTCATTGCGTAATCAAAACTTTCCTGCTCTTTTAAGTTTACGCCCGCTAATTCAAGTATTTCAAGAGGTGATTTACTTCCGCCCGCTTTAAGAAAATTCATATATCCTTCAAGAGCGTTAGGCTCGTTTAAAATTTTTGACGCTATAGATACCGCGCTTATCATACCAGTTGCATATTTATATACGTAAAACGCTCTATAAAAATGAGGTATTCTCGCCCACTCGTACGATATAAGTTGGTCGTGTTTTACCGCGCTACCATAAAATTTTCTATTGAGTTTAAGGTAGTATTTACACAACTTTTGAGGAGTAATCGCATCTCCCTTTTCTATAAGTCCGTGCGCAAAGCGTTCAAATTCAGAAAACATAGTTTGACGAAAGACGGTAGTTCTAAACATATCCAAGTAATAGGACAATAAATATTTTTTGAGTTCCTTATTCTCGGTGTTTTTGAGTAAATACTTTATAAGAAGAACTTCGTTTACCGTGCTTGCTATCTCTGCAACGAAAATAGAATAATCGGCTGAAGCGTGGTGATTATTTGCATTAGAATAATGCGAGTGCATAGCGTGGCCAAGTTCGTGCGCTATGGTAAACACGTCGTGCGTAGTTTTGTTGTAATTGAGTAAAACGTAGGGGTGAACTCCGTAAGTTCCCCAGGAATAAGCGCCACTTCTTTTTCCTTGATTTTCGTAAACGTCTATCCAACCTTTAGTAAACGCCTCGTCCAAAAGTTTTGCATACTCATCGCCAAGTGGACTAAGGGCGGATTTTACGAGTTTAGTCGCCTCTTCGTACTCAAGCGCAAGTTCGGCTTTCTCCGTAATAGGAACGTACATATCGTACATTGCCATACTATCTAAATTCAATAACGATTTACGCAAAGCAACGTACTCGTGCATATAAGCCATATTAGATTCCAAACTCTTAACGAGCGCGTTATACACCTCGATAGATATATCGTCTCCGTCAAGAGCGCGAGATAGCACTGAATCGTATTTGCGTACTTTAGCGTAAAAAACGTTCTTTTTTACGTTACCTGCGTACACCGCCGAAAGAGTATGAATATGCTCTTTATACGCATTAAACATCTTGCGGTATGCTTTACGTCTAACCGTTCTATCACGACTTTGCAAAAGTTTGCTATAAGTGCCGTGAGTTACCGTTACTTTTTCCTCTCCCGATTGAACCGTTCCAAATTTTACGTCCACGTTATCGAACATGCCGAAAATTTCTCTAAAATCTCCTGCAAAACTACCCGTTCCCGCCAAAAGTTCTTCTTCTCTTGCCGATAAAACGTGCGCTTTACTTCTGACTAATTCCATAAGAGAGTATCTAAAAGGCTCGCCTTCTTCACTATTTGCAATAGAGGAAAGTAATTCGTCTGATAGCGCTGTGAGTTCGGGAATAATAAAAGAGGTGTTTTCCGAAAGTTTAACAGAAAGCATTTCAATTCTGCTTTTCATAGCGTTATACTTTTCAACCGAGCCGTCCTCGTCCGCCCTCATTGACGCGTACACGTAAAGTCTTTCGAGAAGTTGACCTATTTCGTCCTCTTTATATAAGCACTCGAGCACGATTTTTTTACCAGTGAGTTTGCCACGATATTTTGCGCAATCGTTTACTTTTTTTGAAAGAGAGGAAAAATCTTTTTCCCACGCCTCGTCCGTTGCATAAATATCTTCGAGTTTCCATTTGTCTTGAGTATTGATGCTCTCTCTTTTTACTGCCATTATTTATCCTCTTCAACGTCTTTAGAGTCGCTTTTTATATCGTCACGCAACTCCATATCTTCTAATTTTTCCAGTTTTTTGTTCTTTACGACGTTATCAACAATCATAACCACGTCCATATCAACGTGTTCCTTCATACTATCAAGCATTGATTCAATATCTTCTAAACTTGCCGAATTCTTTTGGATAACCTCATAACCAGACAAAACGCCACCTTTTTGACAATACAAAACCTTGTCTCCTATCTCCATATCTATCTCTTTTTCAGAGTCAAGGTACGCTTTGCCTATTATATCCCTTCCTTTTTTATTTAATCCTTCGTAGAAAAGCAATCCGTTCAAATCTACTCCGTCAATCGTCGTTTTTGCCTCGTCCATACCCATAAATATAGCAGTTATGGGTTTATCTTCACCTCTGGTGACTGAGGCGTACAATTTTAAATAACCTCGACACATACGAAAAGGAAGTCCTATAAAAAAGGTCATAAACCACAAATACGCAACTGTAATTACTACCGCTAAAACGCGATGAATAGAATCATTTCCTTTCGGGTCGTACGGCATAGCGCGACGCCACACCAAAATTAAAGCGAATAACGCTACCCACAAAAAAGTGACTATAGCAATAACCCACTTGAAACGTTTGTACTTTTCTTTTGCTTTTTCGTATTCGTCACAGCTGTATAATTGAATCATTTTTGCTCCTTTTTATTACGCTTTTTTACCGACGCCTCGTACACAAGTACGGTTGCAGCAACTCCAACGTTAAGAGAATCACACTTGCCGTACATAGGAATTGACACCATTTCGTGTTTAAAATCGTACCATTTTCGGCTTATTCCATATCTTTCACTTCCCATAACGAAGGCTGTTCGCGCAGGATAATCGCAATCGCAATAACTATTCGTTGCTCTCGTGTCGGCAAGATAAACGACGTAGCCTTTTGACTTTAACAAATTATAACAATCCTCTTCCGTTTCAAACTCGTACATAGGTACGGTAAGCACCGCGCCTTGACTACTCCTTATTAGTTTGGGATGAGTAAGCCTTGCTTTACGATTACAAATAAATACCGCCTCAACTCCCGCTCCGTCACACATACGTAACATCGTTCCTACGTTACCAGGAATTTCTATCCCGTCAAGTACAAGAACTACGGATTCTTTTTGAGGTTTAAATTCTTCCTTTTTTGAAATTTTGAGTTCGGCAAGAATAAGTATACCGTCTGAATTTGCCTTCTCGCTAACCTTTTCAAAAGTTTTTGCAGAAATCAAATACCGCTCCTCGCATTTAGCCCCCAGCGCGTTGATAAGATTTTCCTCTTCTTCCGTTCTAACTAATTCTTCGCATATAAACAAAGCGCGAACTTTAACGTTATTTTCCAGTATCATTTTTCCTAGCCACAAGCCCTCTCCCACGAATAATTTTTCGGGGTTAGGTTTGGTGTTGGATATAATACCTTTTAGCCACTTGACGTTTGGATGTTGTTCGCCTATTGCTTGAAATCTTTTTACAAGTTCCACAATCTATACTCCTATACATAATACATTGTAACATAACAAACTAAAAAAGAAAACTATTTTGACCTTTTTTATTATTACGTATAATTATTTATTTTAAAAATATAAACTATAAAAGTTCGTATATTTATTTGATTTTTGAATAAAAAACGCAAGTATTTTAAATCCTATTATCTTCGTTTTACCTTGTTTCTTTTAAGCAAATCTCCATTAATTTTTAAAAATTATTTTATTTTGAAAAATATTAAAATTTATCCTACTTTTTTTGCGCAATACTTGTTTAAATTTAACATCTATGATATAATTTTTTTATAACAATCAATCGGAGGGGAAATCTAATGATTCCTTATGACAAAATACAAAAAGATTGCGTTTTTGGAACGTATAATCTAGACAAACACGCTGGTTATACTTTAACTAACGGCGGGGCTTTGAAAGGTCCTTGGTATTACATTTACCAAAATAGAAAAATTCTTTTGTACGTTGACCAAAACGGTCCCGTAAAAGTTATGTACGAGCCACCGCACGGTATTCTCATCATCAAAAGAGAAATCGGCGAAACTGAGAGCAAATGGCAAGTATGGGTTCAATCAGACTCGGTAAATAACGGTATCCCTGTATCTAACTTCAATAGTCCTAAACTTGCTTTCGAAGGAGAAAAACCCAAGTTCTGGGCAGACTGGACTCCCGAAACTGCTACTTATCACGCCGAATATAAAAATATGGAAATAATCACCGAACTCTTCGTTCCGCAAGACAAGGCTACCGTTTCCATGAAAACCACTATCAAAAACACGGGCGCAAAAACTTCAGATTACGTAGTTACCCCCGCTCTATTCCCTTATATCAACATACCTCAAATGGTTGCTTGGGACTTGCCCGAGTGGTATCTTGCATCCAAAGTTCGCAAAAACGGAGACAAAGCAATATCTATTCACGGACAAATGAGTGACCCTCATATGGACCCCAAAGCATACCGCTCCGTAACCTTCAATTTGGACTGGGAAGAAGACGCAACGTTTGACCTTTACGCTCATAACTTTGCTAAAACTGGCAATTTCTTCAATCCCGACACAATCCGTACCCCCAACGAATCTTATACTTTTGCAATGAAGGATTTGACCGAAACTGGTACTTATTCAAGCAAACAACAGACTTACTGCGCGAGATATAAATGCACTCTTGCTCCCGGTGAATCAAAAACTTATACTCAAGTACTCACCGTTCAAGATGCATACCGCTACAATGCAGAGGAAGAAAAATTCGAACAGTCTTACTTTAACAAAGAATCCTACGACAAACACGTACAAGAAACGGTAAAATGGTTTGACGAGTGGTTCTCAAAACGTTCTATTAAGACGGCTAACCCCCTATTTGATAACTTTGCAAATACTTTTGCTCCTCTTCAAATGTACTGGACTTGTTCTCTTGACCGTGGCTGGCCCTCTTCAATGAGAGGTATACGTGACGCGAGCCAAGACTTTATCGGACTAACTCCTCTTGACACCGTTTGGACGAGAGAAACAATCATTAGCATGCTCGAGCATCAACAAGTAGACGGATGGATGCCTCGTCAAATAAGCACGGTATCACGCGAAGCACCTCACGATATGAGATACTACTGTGACGGTGGTGCTTTCTTGCTTGAACTTGTCCACGAATATATGACTTATACTCGTGACACCTCTATTCTTTTTGAAAAGGTTTGGTGGCTTGACTCCGACGAAAAAGATACCGTTCTTGAACATATCATCCGTTGCGTAGAATATTATCTTGCTGACAAAAATATCGGTGAACACAATCTTTGTAAAGTTTGGTACGGAGACTGGTGGGACCCCATGGATAAAATCGGTATGGAAGGAAGAGGCGAAACTGTAACCGTTACCGCTCAAATGATACTCGTCCTCAAAAATATGTCCGATATGCTCAATGCATACAAAGATATTATTCCCGAAAAATATCACGCTCTTCCCGAAAAATTTGCCCTCTACCGTGAAAAATTCATAAAAGCAATGAGAGAAACCGCATTTAACAAAGAGGGATTCTTCCAAGGCTACATGAACGACGACGGCAAATGGCTATTTGCGGACGCAGAAAACGACGCTGAAGGAATTTCTAAACTCTACCTCGTTTCCAACGCTTGGGCAATAATCGCTGGCGCAGGAACTCCCGAAATGAACCAGTCCGCCCTTAATAAAATTGAGGAAATGAACTTTGGTAGAATCGGTTACAACACCAAGAGCAAAGGCTATGCAACTCCTATCCAAAAAGGTGGACGAGTTGGAATACAAGGACCTGGTACTGCTCCTTATAACCACGCTCAAAGTTTCCTTGTTCGTGCTTGTTGTACACTTGGAAATAGTGAAATGGCTTATAAAGCAACTCGTTACATCTTCCCCTTTGAAGAAGAGTATGCTCCCGTAAAAATGACATACGCTCCCCCGTATGCGCTTGCAAACTCATATAGCAATAGCGATATGTTCTTACACTGGGTAGGATTCCAGTTCTTATCGGGAACGGTATCCTACACACTTAGAATATTCTATAATTTCTTCTTTGGTATTACCTACGATTACGATGGACTAACACTCCGTCCATGCCTGCCTAAAGAATTCGGTGAGTGTAGCGCACAGTTCACTTATCTTGGCAAAAAGTTTGTTCTAAATTGCAAACCTGGAGAAAACAAATCCGTAACTTTCAACGGAAAGTCTTGGAACAAAACCAAATACGACGAAGAATACAGAAAGGACGTTACATTTATTGCTGATGAAGATATGCAAGAAGTTAACGTTGTAGATATCGTTTATTAATTAAAGTAAAAAATCCCGTTGCTAATTGCGACGGGATTTTTTTAAAATATTAAAATTTACGCCTTGTTTTTGTTTGACAAAGACGACAAATAACTATATAATATTTAAGCGTTGTAATTAATTTACAAATTTTATATTCAATGCACCCTTAGCTCAATTGGATAGAGCGTTGGTCTACGGAACCAAAGGCTAGGAGTTCGAACCTCTTAGGGTGCGCCAAAAATCGACAAGTTTTACGGCTTGTCGATTTTTTTATTACTTCTTCACTTTTCACTCTTAACTTTTACTTTGAAATAATCTCCCCTTCTATTGACTAATAGAAATTTGTGTGCTATGATAATTTTATGGCTAACTTTATACTAAAAAAACAAGACGACTCTTACAAAAACTACGTAAACGAAAAAATTAACGAGTACAATTCTAACGGCAAGAAAAATATCGTTTATTTCGTTGACTGCTATCACCCCGTAATCGACGGAGTTATCATGGTAGTAGATAACTATGCACGCCGTATGTCAAAAGAATTTAATTTAATTCTCGTCGTGCCTAAACACAAAGGACTAATATCATTTAACGAGGATTTCCTCGTAATAGGCGCAAAATCACGCTTTTTAAAGTTTTTAAATTACGATTTGGCTTTTCCTAAACTTGATAGATTCTTAAAAAAATCTCTTAAAAAACTTAGAATTGACCTCGTGCACGTTCACTCTGTATTTACTATGGGACACTTTGCAAAAAAACTTGCAAAAAAGGAAAACGTTCCTTTCATCTCCACAATGCACAGTCAATATAAACAAGATTTCGAGCGTTACGTAAAGAGTAAACTTTTAGTTAAAATATTGATGAAGTACGTAATGAGCGTATTCAATGCAAGCGACGAACTTTGGGCTATGCATAACGGCACTGCTAAAGTTATAAGAAGTTACGGCTACAATGGAGATATTTATTTTATGCCCAACGCAACGGAATTTATCTCCCCCGAGAATTTCGACGAATTAAAAAAGGAAATTAACGATAAATATAATTTATCACCAAACCTTCCAGTGTTTTTATTCGTTGGTAGACTTATTGAACAAAAAAATATTACTTTCCTTGCCGAAGCGCTTGCTATTCTAAATGAAAAAGGATTAGATTTTAAAGCATTTTTCGTTGGAAACGGTCCAGACGAAGAAAATCTCAAAAAGAAAATTGAGTCTTTAGGCATAGAAGACAAAGTTATATTGACTGGACGAATTGACGACAGAAGCGAACTTGCAAAGTATTACGCGAGAAGTGATTTATTCTTATTCCCCTCTCTTTACGATAATGCATCACTCGTTCAAATAGAAGCATCAGCGCTAAATACCCCACCCGTTATGATAAAAGGCGCAATCACCGCAGAAACTGTAACGGATAACGTTAACGGATATCTATCAGAGGCAAATCCACACTCTTACGCTGACGTCGTTTATAATGCAATACAAAATAAAACCGAACTTGACGAAATATCCAAAAACGCTAAACGAGACCTTTACTACACTTGGGATATGCTTGCCGAGAGACTTCTTGAAAGATACAATCATATAATCAACAATAAATAAAGCAAAAAAATTCTCCTTAAACAAGGAGAATTTTTTTTATTACAACTATTTAAAAACAAAGTTTTTCTATTGCCCTTTTATAAATTTCAAAAGTCTTTTCAAGTAGTTCAAGTTCTATATACTCGTTGGGTGCGTGCATATTGTCTACTTGACCGGGGAAAAGTGCGCCAAAGGCAACTCCGTGAGGAATTTCCCTAGCATACGTCCCCCCTCCTATTGCAAGAGGCTCGGCAGATTCTCCCGTTATTTCAACGTAACTTTCTAAAAGTTTTTGAACCAGTTCGTCGTCTTTTGATACAAATAGTGGGAGTGCTCCACTTTCTTTTATTATCTCCCCTTTCCACACTTTTTTAATCTTATTGATTACCTCTTCTTCTTTTACCGTGACTGGATAACGAATATTTATAGTGAAATAAAATTTATCCTCTTTCTTTTCTACTATACCAAGATTAAGCGTAAGTTTTCCACTCTCTTGGTCCTCACAGTCTATTCCAAGACCTTTTCCAAAAACGTCGCTTAGTAATTCACGATACCTTTTAAAATCTTGATATCCTAAATTTTCAAGTTTCTTAAATAGGTTTATAATAGCGTTATCGCCTTTATCTGGGTGTGCTCCGTGCGCACTTACCCCACTGGCTACTATCTCTTCTCCATTAACAAGAGTTGCTCTTGCTTTATTCGGGACGATATTAGGTCTTTCTCCACAATTCATTTGACTGATACCGTCAGTTGCTTGAGTAGTCAAAACCAAAGTCAAAATACCTTTTTCTGCGTTAATAACGGGAAAATCCGCGTCGGGAGAAAAACCAACTTCGGGCATTACCTCACTTTCTCTATAAATATCGATTGCGCTTTTGTCGTTAATTGCATAAATTGAATCGCTTTTAGGAAGTCCTTCCTCGTCTCCGCCTATTATCACGCGAATACGTTTTTTAGGAGTTTTTCCCTCTTTCAAAAGAGCGTGAACTGCATACATTGAGGCAAGTAAAGGTCCTTTGTCGTCCAAGGCTCCTCTACCGTAGATTTTTCCATCTTTTTCCACACCTCCAAACGGCTTTTCACTCCAACCTTCACCAGCGGGAACTACGTCTACGTGGGCAAGTATACCAAAATCTTCCCCTTCGCCTACGTCAAGCCATCCTACGACGCCACGACTTTGACCTACGCTTGTAAATCCAAGTTCTTTGCCTAAAGTCAAACAATATTCAATCCCTTCTTTTACCCATTTTCCTCTAGGCGCGCCTTTTATAGGCTCGGAAAAAACGCTAGGTATTTGAATAAGTTCAGATAAAGATTTTTTTAATTTACAAAAAAGTTCTTTTTCCATTTGACCTCTTTGATTCTTTGTAATATAATATATTAAATTATATCATATACTTATACGAAATACTACATTTTTTTAGAAATTTGGAGAAAATATTATGGCTAAAAAAGTACGTACCCGTTTTGCTCCCAGTCCCACGGGATTTATGCATATCGGAAATTTGAGAACAGCGCTATACTCTTACCTTTTTGCAAAAAGCAACGGCGGTGAATTTATTCTCCGTATCGAAGACACGGATAGAGAAAGATTCGTTGAAGGCGCGGTTGAACTCATTTATTCTACCTTAAAAAAGGCTGGAATTGACTACGACGAAGGTCCGGACCGTGACAAAGGTTTCGGCCCTTACGTTCAATCCGAGCGCAAACCTATTTATATGGAATATGCAAAGAAACTCGTTGAACTCGGCGGTGCGTATTACTGTTTTTGCTCAAAAGAAAGATTAGAAAGTTTAGTTGATGAAAACGGCAACAGGCGTTACGACAAACATTGTTTATCTCTATCAAAAGAAGAAGTTCAAAAAAGACTAGATGCCGGCGAACCCTTCGTTATTCGTCAAAACGTTCCCTTAGATGGCGTTTCAGAATACGACGACCTCGTATTTGGTCATATAAGCGTTCCTTGCGCAGACCTTGAAGACAACATCTTGATTAAGAGCGACGGTATGCCTACTTATAACTTTGCAAACGTCGTTGACGACCATCTTATGGAAATATCACACGTTGTTCGTGGTACGGAGTATCTTTCAAGCACTCCTAAATATAATCTCGTATACGACAGTTTTGGTTGGGAAAGACCGGAATATATTCATCTCCCTCCCATAATGAAGGACCACGAACACAAACTTAGTAAACGTTATGGAGATGCAAACTTTGAAGATTTCCTTGCGAAAGGTTTTCTTCCCGAGGCAATCGTAAACTATATAGCTTTGCTTGGTTGGAGTCCAAAAGACAACACTGAAAAATTCACCGTTGCCGAACTTGAAAATCGTTTTAGCGTTGCAGGCGTCAACAAAAGCAGTAGTATATTCGACGAGGCTAAAATGCGTTGGCTTAACGCCGAATACATAAAAGAACTCGACCCTCAAAAATTCTTGGAACTTGCTACTCCTTTCCTTGATAAGAGCAAACTCAAAGGATTATACGATTATTCGTTAATTGCTCCCCTTCTACAACCTAGAGTAGAAATACTTGGAGATATTGTCGATATCGTTAATTTCCTTGAAGAATACGACCGATTCGACACCGCTCTTTACGAACACAAAAAGATGAAGACCGACGTTGAATTTGCAAAACTTTCACTACCTCTTATTAAAAACACTCTTGAGAGTTTAACGACTTGGACGAACGAATCCGTACACGACGCGCTCAACGCTCTTGCCGAAAACTGGGAAGGCGGAGCAATTAAAGTTGGTAAACTTATGTGGTGTTTGAGAATTGCTATAACTGGTAGAGCGGTGACTCCCGGTGGAGCTACTGATATGACGAACGTTCTTGGAAAAGAAAGAACTATTGAAAGATTGAATATGGCTATAAGTTATTTGAATTAATATCGAGCAAATTGCAAAATTATGTTTTGCAATTTGCTCTTTTAATTTGACTCTATCACTCAAATATCGTTATTATTTTTTTTAAGGAAATAAAAAATGGCTACTTTAGTTAAACAATCTAAACTCAAACGCAATCTTACGGAAGGACCTATTTTATCCAAAATGATTGCTTTTATATTGCCTGTTATTGCAACCAACCTACTTCAGGCTGCGTATAACGCTGCAGATATGATGGTTGTTGGACTCTCCTCTGAACCTGATGCAGTTGGCGCGGTTGGTATCACCAACACGTTTATTACGCTTATTACTAATATATTTATCGGCTTTGCTATGGGCGCTAACGTAGTAGTCGCAAGATATTTGGGCGCAAAGGACGATTCTGGCGCATCAAAAGCAACTCACACCGCTATACTTATTAGTATACTCTTCGGACTTATATGCGGTCTTGCGGGAATTGCAATATCAAGACTTATTCTATCTTCAATGGGAGCAAGTGGAAAATTCCTTGAACTCGGAGTCACTTACACCTATATTTATCTTGCAGGTACGCCTTTTATTGCGCTAACCAACTACTTGATTGCAATATTTAGAGCAAAAGGCGATACACGTACTCCCCTCGTTATACTTTCTTTATCGGGAATCGTCAACGTAGGACTTAACCTTATTTTCGTGCTTGGTTTTGGTCTTAGCGTAGAAGGCGTAGCAGGCGCAACCGTAATTGCAAACGTTTTGTCCTCACTCGTTTTGCTCACCATACTTTCAAAAGATACCTCCCCTTGTAAATTCTATTTCAAAAAATTGAAATTAGATAAAATTTCTTTTTCAAGTATAATACGCATAGGCGTACCCGCTGCAATTCAAGGTTCGCTTTTTTCGATATCAAACCTAGTAATACAGTCTTCCGTTATAAGAGTCAACGATATGCTTGCGCCTAACGCATCTTTCCAACCAGTAGTAAAAGGTCATGCAGCATCAGGAAACATAGAGGCATTTGCATATACTACCCAAAATGCAGTTTATCAAGCAACTATAACCTTCGTTTCTCAAAACGTCGGCGCTAAAAATCCCGAGCGAGTTAATAAAATTTTGAAATGCTCGTACCTGCTTGTATTTGCAGTAATTGGAGTATTTACAAGCATTTTATATCTAATTTATCCATTTTTCCTCTCTCTTTACGGAGTAGTTCCGGGCGCGGAAGGTAGTTTAGAGCGACTCGCATACGAAACGTCCTTCTTGCGACTAACCTATATGCTTATTCCCTACTTCACGATAGGAATTATGGAAATAGGTAGCGCGTTTTTGCGTGGTATGGGCAAATCTATGACCTCGACAGTTATTTGTCTTATCGGCGCGTGTTTGTTCCGTATTGCTTGGGTTTTGACTGTTTTCGAGGCATCTCCGACTATGTCAACGCTCTATCTATCCTATCCTATTTCTTGGACTTTGACGGGCGTAATATTATTCATATTCGGCGCTATCGAAAAGAAAAAATTTACGTTATTAACAAAATTATAGAAAAACAAAGGAATATTGTTGCATGGATTAAAGTCAAAATAATTCACAAAGAAAAAGCACGCATCATTGCGTGCTTTATTTTTTATGAAATTTTTAGCCAAAGGCTAAAAGTGAAATACTGTGGTATGAAATTTTACTTTGTAAAAATGAAATAAAATAAATCCTTAACTTTGCGGAAGCAAAATTTCATTGCAATAGCAATTTCACTTGCAATTAGCAAATTTCATAAATCCGTAAGGATTTATTTCATTGTCGTTTTATAGAAAAAGCGTATCACCTGATACGCTTTTTAGTTTATCTATACTTGTTACCTTTAGGCGCAAAACCAACCGACTCGGAATCTGCGGGGATTATTAGAGGCGCGTTGTTTTTGCGTTTTATCTTTTGAGGTTTTTCTTCTAGTTTCGCAAAGAAGAAAGGCTTTTCTTCTTTGAATTCGGGAAGAACGGGAGGCTCTTTGGTAACCTTGGAGGTTTTTGCCATCACGGTTATATCCCTAGGCTCATCATAGTCGTAAACGTACTCGTAAACGACGTCGTCATCTTCTTCCAAAATTTCCGTCTCGTCTGAACTAATAGGCGCAATAATAGGAATAACAGTTTCGATTTGCTCTTCTACGCTTTCAATAGACGAGATTTCCTCAACTAAACTTTGACTCTCGTTTTCGTTTGACTCCTCTTTTTGCTCTATATCAAGCAAGGTATCGTCTTGCTTTTCTTCGCTCTCCACGAGCGTGGGATTTTCGCCGGCAAGAATCGAATCAACGGTGATAACGTCCTCGTCGTCAAGACTTAAAACTTCCCCTTTCTCTTCACTTTCTTGATTCAATTCGGGAGAAAGCAAAATTCCTGCTTTTGCAAAGTTTCTAAGTCTCGCACTTTGCCACTGGGAATAACTTTGCTTTCTAAAAGGAGTAGAACGAACTCTTTCTTGTTGTGGCGTCTCTACCAAAACGGGAGAAATTTCTTTTTCTTCTATCTCTTGAGGAAGATTGTCACTTGCGCTTAATTCTTGTATGGACTCTGTAACTTGCTCTTCTTGTTGATTGACTTGAGAGCTGGTATCCTCAACAAGTTCTTCTACCAGGGTAGTTTGCTCTTCTTCAATCGTTTCTTGAATTTCATTAGGAATATCTTGCTCTATAATAGATTCAGCCTCTTTGCCTTCAAAAGTAGGAGTCTCTTGTTCTACGTTTATCGAAGTTTTAGAGGTAATAGTGCCGTCAAAATATTCGTCACCCGGATATTCCACACCTATAAGAGCGGCGACGATTTTTGCATAATTAACGTCGTTAAAGCCCTTGTTCGATTTGTCTTTGTTGTTGATATCGGACATATCTACCTCCGATTAACGAGCCAACTTTTCAAGTTTTCTTGCCTTTTTTTCGGACTTTTTAGCAAGTTTGCGTTCCTTCTTGCTTTGGTAATTTGGACTTTCTTTTTTGGTATTTCTCACAAAAAAGGCTAGTACGAAACGGAGTACTATTGCGCCAACGAATACGTAACTGCCCATTGCTAAGAGTTTCAAAAAGTTTCCGCTACCCGTCATAAGAATATTTAGTCCTACGATATTAATAGCGCAAAGAATAAACGATACGAAAGACAACCAGTAAAATCTACCTTTTGTTCTTCCGCTTGCGACTCTAACAAATCCTATTATCGCGTCGATAACGAGCAAAATTACGACTAAAACGAGGGATACGGCATACGCCCACCACGCTATATGAAGAGTGATGTCTTCTGCTCGTAAAACGTAATTGATAATATAATCAACAAGACTCGGAACGTGTTGAATTTCAGTGCCTCTCAAAGTAAAGTTGTAAATTATGGTATCTAATACGTCTTTACCACAAAAAGCAAATTTTGTTTCACTTCCAAATTCAACGATAGGTAGCATAAACGGCGCAACGATTGCTCCGAGTGAAAGTAATATCATAATAAAACTTAAAATTCGAACTAAAAGTCTGCCTTTCTTCTTTTTGTAAACAGGCTCTCTATCTTCCTCCGTTTCAATTATGCTAACTTCTTGGTCTTCTTGAACGAAATAATTATCGCTTACCACTTGAATAGGCTCTTGCGAAATAGCCTCTTCTTGCTCTTGTTCCTTTTCCTTACTAGGTTCTACGGGAGCACTTTCATTTTTGGGCGCCTGAGCAGGATATGGAGGATATGGATAAGCGCCATACGGAGGATATCCACCTTGCTGAACGTAAGAGGGATATGGATATGCACCATACGGAGGATAAGGCATCATCGGACCATAGGGCTGGCCGTAAGGCATAAAGTTTGCAGGAACGTTATTTGCGCTCTTTTTTATTTCTTCTTTGAGTTCGGTGAGTTCCTTAATGGTATCGTCAAGCATCTTGCGTTGCTCGGCAAGTGCTTGAACTAGTTCCATATTTTCTTCACTAGTTCCACTCATCATGTTTTTAAGGACGGGAATCAATGCTTTGATTCTCTCAACGTCCTGGCTAACGACTGGTGAAATCTCACGTTCAACTTTTTCTCCGCAATTAGGACAAAAGTTGCAAGAGTCGTTAATTTCGGTTTTGCAATTTTTACATAAACGCATAATTTGCCTCCATTATATATCAATTATATACTACTTAACTCAAAATTACAACTGTTTTTTAAAATTTCGACAATTTGCGAATATTTATTAACAAAAAAATGCGAACTTTTGCTCGCATTTTGGTTTTTATAAATTTTTATATTTCCGTAGCGGTGAAAACCGATATAAATCTCATCAAAATTCAAACGAATTTTTCATCCATACTTACCGCTAAATATTTCGGAATCGATACAAATCGAATATCAGTACTTTTTATATCTGTAATATTTTGGTTTTCACCGCTTCGGTACTAATACTATGAGCAAGATTGCTTTGAATTATACGTGTGTTTTTAAAAAATTAAATTATTTTTTAAGAAAAATCAATTTAGCCTTGAAAAAGATTACTATATATGTTAAAATAAATAAGTTATTAAGAGGTGAACTATGGCTAAAAAACCAAGAAAACATTTTCATAAACACCACGCGCCTATTCAAGAATATACTCCAGTAGGCGACCCTGCTCTACTTGCAAAATCGATTCAAGAATTGAATCTATCGGCTAATACTCTCGATACTCTAACCGCTGGTAAAATCGAGACGGTTTGCGATATTTGTAAACGCACGGAGCGTGATATGTTCAAAATACAACGTTTCGGCAAAAAAAATCTTGAAGAAATTAGAAAAGTTTTATCAAATCTTGGACTTGCTTTTCGTCCTTTTGAGAAAAAGACGGAAGAAAATAAACCTACCGAGAACAAAGCAAAACAAGAAGATAATTCTAATAAAAAGCCTTCTCGTCCAAATTCTCCGGGAGAGCCCGAAGAGTGGGTTAAATTTACCAAAAACGGTAAATGGGGATTCAAAGATTTGCTCGGAAAAGAAGTTATCCCCGCAAAATACGACGAAATTTTCCTTTTCCACGAAGGTCTGGCTTGCTTTGAAACGCTCGGAGAGTTCGGTTATCTCAACGCAAAGAACGAAATCGTTATCGAGCCTAAGTTTGAGTGTGCTATGAGTTTTTCAGAGGGCTTAGCAAGCGTTACTTTGGACGGTAAATGCGGTTATATAAATAAAAACGGAGAAATCATTATTAATTATGCTTACGACGCTGCAACCGCGTTTCAAAACGGTACGGCAAGGGTTAAACTTGACGGAAAATGGGGCGTTATAGATACAAAGGGAGAAGTAAACTGGAATAAATAATGAAAAAGACACTTTTCGTATTATTCATATGTATTTTGCTTACGATAGGAGCAGTATGTTCGGCATCCGCCCAAACAGAGACGGAAGTTTCTTTCTTTTCGCCACAAAAAAGCGAATATCTTTCCTTATCCTCCCCTTATTTGACTGCTACAACGGATAACGTAACCGTTATTTTTGATAATGATGGTTTTAAAATTTTATCTGACACAACAGAATCTATTCAATCATCTTACCACTACACTTGCGCATCAATCTACGAGAATTATCTTTTTGCCGTAACTGGAGAAAACGAAAATACGAGCGACAACTATTTAGTGTTCGTGTATAATTTGCAAAACGGCGAAAAAATACAAGGAACAGTTTTCGATACGGTTAGCGCTCGTTTTATAACTATTAAAGATTCGTTGCTTTATTTAAACACGGGTTCGTCTATAAACGTATACGACCTATCTAATCAAGAAATAACTTTAACTTCGACTAAACCTTATGCAAGCGAACTTTTTGCAATCAATGATAGTAACCAAACAATATTTAATAGTACTATAGCAGGCAGTAAATATATTGCAATTCAAGAAAATAACGTCAGAACTCAAATCGACTATGAATTCTCCGATATTTCAAGTTTTGACGGAGAAGTTTTTACTCTTTTTTCTTATCCTACTTATAATGCAATCCACGTTTACGATTCAACTACGCTTGAATATAAACGTAACTTTTATTTACCTTACGCATCTTCAAACGTTGAAACGAACAACGGAAAATTACTCGTTACCTACCCCGACATAAATAGCGTTGACGTATATTCGATAGATTCTTTTGAATATCTTTACTCAATATGCTCAAACGGAAATCAAGGCGCAAGATTCGACTCACCTTCACGCGTTTACGCTCACGGTGACTACGTTACCGTTGCAGACCAAAACAATAATCGTTTGATTCGTTTTGATTCAAACGGTCAAAAAGTACAAACTTTAACCCTTGACTCGAAAGTTTCTGATGCTATTGACTACGGAACGAAGGCATACGTTATTGCGGGCAACACTATCCGCATGACGACGGGTGGGGCTAATACAGTTTACGATAAAGCGGACGGCGTTTTGTTCACCTCCTTAAAATCTCTTGCAGTGGACTGTTTTGGTACGGTTTACGCTATAGACGGAGAACGCGTCGTATCAAAAGGCGATAGCGATTCTACCTTCAAGGTCTTTGCAAAGGTCTCCCCTCTTTGTCTTACCGTTTCACCAAAGGGCTCCGTTCTTTATATGACGTATAGCGACAAAATTTCAGCGTACGATTCATTAGGTAAAGTAATATTCACCTCGAACATTTCGAGTAATCTCTCTCAAAACGCCGTTTGCGACTGTGACGTCGGAGGTAATATGTTCGTCCTTGACGGAGACAAACTTATTCGCTTTGCGCGCAGTTTAAGCGGTTACACGTACGATAAAACGTTAAACCTCACATTAAGTGGACAAAGTTTTGTTGGCTCTTCGATTTCTATATCGACAAACGGAGCGCTTTATCTCACTCAAAAAGATACTCACGCAATATTTACCCTAGATAAAAGCATAACGGGGGCTAGCGTGTACAACTCATCTGAGTTTACTCCTCCCGTAGACGTATACGAAAAAACTCCATTATCTCTTCCTCTAACCTTTGTAAAAGTTAACGTAGGCGGAGGATTTGTGTACGACTTTTCACAAAGTTATGAAAACACGAGAGTTATCAACGAAAACACGATTTTGTATCTTCTTGATAATGAAAGTGTAAACGGTTTTTATTACGTTTATTACTCGGGAAAGGTGGGATATATTCCAACTACTTCGGTGACTGTGCTTGACACAACTACTTTTGCCTCTTACGACGCTTTTGCTTTGGTTACTACTGAAATATACAAATATCCCAATAAAAACTCCGAGTTTAATATGGACGAACTTTTGAAAGGGACGTCATTTAAGGTGGTTGGTAATTCTTGCAATTTTACCTCAATTGAAAATGGTAAAACGGTTTACTGGAACGAAATTTTGTACCAAGACAAAATATATTATATCGAGCGCACTCACATAGCGCCTGCAAATCCTACTCGCGCAGTCGACTATGGATATGCAAAACTACGCGCACCTTCCGTTGGAACTAAAATTTGCGTATATGCTCTTCCAGACGAAAATTCCGCACTTCTTGGAGAATTTGCAGACGGAACGGAGGTAAAACTACTCGGCGAAATAGATGAGGGAAGTACTTTTACCGAAGTTAAAATAGGTGACCTTATAGGTTACGTAAAAACAACCGAACTCACAACAAACGGGCTAACTACTGCTCAAACCGTGATACTTATTTTGGTTCTTATAGGAGGACTTGCGTCAGTTACGATACTCGTGATTAGTCGTAAAATGCATCGCAAAAATTGATTATGAACAAATTTACTGTATTTGGAACGGGAAGATGGGGCTCCTTTATCTCCTGGTATCTCGCACAAAAAAATGAAGTCGTTGAGTACGGAAGAGAAAACTCTCCTTCCTTTCTCTCTCTTAAAAACGAAGGCAAAAACGAGTACGTTTCTTTGCATAAAAACATCCACCTAACTTCAGATATAGAACTTGCGGTGGATTCGTCTGACTACTTATTTATATCGATTTCAAGTCAAAGTTTGCGCTCATTTATCAAAAATCTTCCTAAAAAGCCTAACAAAAAATATATCCTTTGTATGAAAGGATTAGAAGAAAACACTGGAAAAAGACTTTCTGAAATTTTAATTGAAGAGGGAATCGACAAAAAAAATATTGCAGTTTGGCTTGGGCCCGGTCATATTCAAGCCTTCACCGCGGGTAAACCCAACTGTATGGTTATAGACGGTTACGACGACAATCTCATAAAATATCTTGCGGATAATTTGCGTAGTAATTTAATACGATTCTATTACGGTGACGACGTTATCGGTAGTGAAGTCGGCGCTGCTGCAAAAAACGTTATGGGAATAGCGGCAGGTATGTTAGAAGGCGGAGGTTACGAAACCTTGAAAGGCGCGCTTATGGCAAGAGGTGCAAGAGAGGTTGCTCGTCTTATTTCTCTTATGGGCGGTAACGAACTATCTGCATACGGACTATGTCACCTTGGAGACTATGAAACTACTCTATTTTCTAAATACTCAAACAACCGCTTATTTGGCGAAAAATTCGTTAAGGGCGAAGAGTTTTCTAAACTTGCAGAGGGCGTAGCAACCTCAAAGGCTATGAAACTGCTCGGTGAAAAATACGGAGAAGAACTTCCTATCACTAACGCAGTCTACTCTATCTTGTATGAAAACAAAGAGCCTATGAGCGTATTTTTAACACTTTTCTCCAGAAGCACGAGAACGGAGTTTTAGTTCAAAAAACCACCCTTAAATAAGGGTGGTTTTTTAAGTTAATTTATAATTAAATTTTTATAGTTTCGCCAGACTTAATGCTGTACTCTTTTCCGTCTATCGAAAACCAAATTTGATATAACGTGGGATTATATACCATCAATCCGTCCGCACTATACTCTAAACTATTATAGGCTTTTGTATAATTATATATTTCGATATTCGTAGCATACCAAGTATCTTCTTTGTTTGCAATACACTCAAAAGTATTTTTTAGCATTTTTAAAACATTTTCATCTTCAAGTTCGACGCTATGTCCCCAAACGTAAAACAATCTTGGCTCTTGACGATTGATTGAATATTTAGATACGTCAATACTTGCAAAATCACGAGCAAATTCAAGCATTTGTGGATTTTTTTGATGCACGCTCGGTGTCCAGTTATACCAGTCAGTCGGCATTTCAAATTTATTATTATCAAATCCTGTTGTTCTTGCGTAAACTATCTCTAAATCCGATAAATAACCTCTTATCGTTTCATAGTTTATTCCATCAAAAAACTTTTTAACGCCAAAATCAGGATAAGCCATACCCTTGATTATTTGTTTGTAATTTTGTTCAAGTTCAATTCTAAGGTCAAGTATTTCTTTAATTCCTTCTATTGCTCTTGTTGCCCCTGGCGCTCTATGATTGTATCCGTGTATTGCTATTTCGTGACCTTTGGTAGTTATAAATTCTTCGACTTCCTCTTTGGTCAAGCAAAAGCCAGAATTAAACTTTTCACCGTTTAAATTAAACGTTCCTTTTAAGTTATATTCACTTAAAATGGCTGACGTGATTTTGTCTTGTTTACGTCCGTCGTCACAACTATACGTTACTGCTTTTGCTTTTCCATTTGGAAATCGCATAAATTTATATCTGTATGCCATATTTCTTACCTTTTAAATGCTTTCAATCCACGTATGCATAACGTTGACACGTTTGAATACGTTAACGTCCCAGAAAGTAACGCTATCGTCGGGATTATAGTTTTGAGAATACTGCATAAGCATCCTCTTTTTGCCTTTTTTTGTAGGATGGTCTAATACAAGGTTATTAGAATAATAACAAGAATACAACTCGTGTTCTAAAATACAACCTTTATCCCAGTTAATTCCGTCTTTTGAAGTGTACAATACAAACCCACTTACTGCCCCTCTTCTACCGTGCAAAATATATTGTCCGTCCAAAATATTTATTTGGGGATTACGGATTTTTTCAGCGAGGAAACAAGTTCCGCTCTTTTTCCAAGTTTTACCATTGTCGTCACTTATAACGTAGTCCATATGCGTTTCGTCATTTATATTATAAGCGTACACGATAAGTTCTCCTTCAAGAGTAAACTGCATAGCGCCGTATGCTCTGCCGTCAGTGCTTTCAAAAGGTACTACGCAATGCTCGTAGAAAGTTTTGCCGTCGTCATCACTTTTGTAAATACGATATAAGTGTTCTGGTTTGTTTCCAGCAAAATTCACTTCTGCATCATTACAAAACATTAAAACGTATATTGAATCTCCGTGATAAACTGCGTCGTATATTCTACCTCTATACTCACAAAATTCTTTTGCCTCGCCCCAAGTTTTGCCACCGTCTTCAGAACGAAGATAAGTCGGCGTATCCCAAGGCTCGCAACAACCGGAACGAAAATAGGTATTTTTTAAACAAAATACGGTTATGCAGTTATTTCCTTTGCTTACCGCTTTTTCCACGGAAACAGTGCGTTCTCCATCTAAAAAACACTGTTTTGAATAAGGTAATACTTGCACCTCTCCAAAAGTCTGACCGTAGTCTTCAGATATTCTATATTCTATCCAACCAAATGCGGAGTGACCAAAGCACCTTTCGTAAGCGCAGTTTGAATTGAAATCAATAATTTTGCCTTTTGCAAATTCTGCAAGAGCGTGGCTCATATGTCCACTTCTTTTTCTCGCCTCGTTATCAACGTATATTTCCGCCTCTGAAAGATGTAAGTCGTTAACTACGCCTTTTACAACTTGTTCTTTAATTAAATGGTTCATTGTTATCTCCTAATCAGTTTAAATACTATACATCAACGTGCGTTTTATTTAATTTGTTTAATAAATTTTTTCCGCCTTCAGTAATAAGAGCAAAATCTGCGCCTGAAAAAAGCATATCAATTCCCATACTCGACCAGTATTTGAGAACTTCTTCACGCATATCACCAGTTGCTAAACCTATGTATTTATTTTTGCTCTTTAATTTTGCAATAGCCTCTTTTATAAGAGCCGTTGTATTCGGCTCGAATACTTGTAACATCTCTCCTATAGAGCCTGACAAATCGTTAGGTCCAAAAATGTATCCGTCAATCTCGTCAATTTCCATAATTTCGTCCAAATTTTTAATAACGTCGATACACTCGATTTGAATAAATCTCAATAAATCTTCATTAGAAGTTTTTACGTAACTTTGAGCGCTCTCTAATCCGTAATGGATTGCACCCATAGGCCCGAAACCTCTATTGCCCTTTGGTGGATACAACGAAAAATCCAGCATTTTCTTGACGTCTTCTACGTTTTGTACCATAGGGAAAATTATTCCGTCTATTCCCATTTCTAATACTTTTTTTGTTGCAGTTAAATCGCCTTGAGGAACTCTAACCAAAACCCCTGTTCCGTTTGCTTTTGCAATCGTCGTATGAGCCAAAACTTGCTCGTATGACAAATAAGAGTGTTCAAAATCAATCCACAAGAAGTCAAATCCAATTCTACTTAAAATATCGGAAACACATACGTCCCCCATATTTATAAGAGTTCCGCATGCCCTTTTCTTTTGACCTATAATCTTTTCTTTTAACGTCATTTTTTTCTCCTAATCCTACACGATTTTTGTAATATACGCATAGCCACGTATACACTTATAAAATAATTATAACAAATAAAAATTCAAAATTCAATATTTCTTCTTGAAATATCGACCGTGCTCAAAAAATAATAAGTTTGAGTGAAATAATAAAACTAATAAAAACGAGTACGCTTATAGCGTACTCGTTTAATATCTAATTCTTTATATATCATTTAATATTTAATAACTGCACTTTTTTCTTTTCGTATTCGTCTATGGTTATGATACCTTCGTCGTAAACTTTTCTATACTTTATAAGTATTTCAGGAATTTTCTTTTCGTCTTCAACATTAATACTTGCATTATCAAACATCAATGAATATTTTTTCTTTTCAAACTCTATAACGCTAATAACACCTTGAGCGTAAATTTCCTTGTATTGACGAAGTAACTGTGTAATTTCGGTTTCTTTTTCTTGGTTAAAATGCGTTGAAATCACGTAAGAATTATAAGAATTTGAAACTTGTTTTTCTCTAGCAAGTTGAGAATTTTCAACTTTTACTTCATTATTAATTTCTTGAATCGGTTCTCTTATAAATTTATCGCAAACGACGTACGCTATACATAAAATTATTTGAAAAACAAAAGGCCAAAAAGATGCCGTAGCGCAATTTCCTATTTCGTCTAAAATTACAGAGGTCAATTCACCACCTAAAGAATCGCCCAAAGAACTCTTATACACGCGCATTTCTTCGGCAATTATATTGTTTAAACCTAAGGTAACTGCAATACCAACAACCATAAACAAAAAAGATGCAATTATATTCACAAATATCGTATTATTAGAACGCTCACTTATTATCAAATTATATACAGCTAAGCAAAAACTAAATAATGCGCTAATCAATACGATATAAGAAACTACTCCTAGTAAAATCCCCCAGTTTCCCTCTCCTAACATAATTTGGTCAGCAAATCCAAGCGTTTGAAAACCGTTAATACTAAACCCATCAATAAAACTTGATAAAGTTGGCATATAAATGTAATTAAATAAAAGCCCCAACAAGAGAGATAGAGCCGACAAAATCACTATTGTCCCTAACAAAATGTCTTTAAACTTATATTTTCTTGACATATTTTCTCCTTCGTGAAATAAGTTTATTTTCTTAAAAGTTTACACTCGCCCCCGCAAATTTGTCAACTATTTTAGCTTATTTCTATTACAAATAAAGCACCTTGTCAATTTGACAAAGTGCTTACTACTAATTCATCCCGTTTGCTTGCTCTAACTTTTTGTTTCTATCGTAAAGTTGGAGAGCCTCTATCATTTCGCTCATATCTCCCTCTAAAAATTTATCAAGAGAATACAAGGTAAAGCCTATTCTGTGGTCGGTTACTCGTCCTTGAGGATAGTTATACGTTCTAATTCTTTCCGACCTATCGCCAGTACCTACTTGAGACTTACGCATATCGGTGTAATCTTTGACCGCTTGTTGCTCGTAAAAATCGTAAAGTCTGCTCTTGAGTACCTTCATAGCCTTTTCACGGTTTTTAATCTGTGAACGCTCGTCCTCACAAGTAACGACTAAGCCAGTCGGGAGGTGGGTTATTCTTATTGCGGACTCCGTTTTATTAACGTGCTGACCGCCAGCGCCACCACTACGATAAGTATCAATTTTGAGGTCTTTTTCGTTGATTTCAACTTCAATTTCTTCTACTTCGGGCAAAACTGCAACGGTTACCGTACTCGTATGAACTCTTCCTTGTGATTCCGTTTCGGGGACTCTTTGAACTCTGTGTACACCACTTTCGTATTTGAGCTTGCTATACGCGCCAAATCCGCTTATAATGAACACAACTTCTTTTACACCACCAAGTTCTGTGACGTTGTTTTCCATAAATTGAACGGACCATCTTTGTGATTCGGCGTAATGAATATACATACGCATAAGTTCTGCGCCGAAAAGTCCTGCCTCGTCTCCGCCTGCGCCCGCTCTTATTTCCATAACGACGTTGTTATCGTCTTTGGGGTCTTTTGGCAAAAGAAGTATTTTGAGTTCCTCAACTACCTCGTCGCGTCTTTCTTTTGCGCCGGAGAGTTCTCCCCTTGCAATCTCCACGAGTTCGGCATCAGCCCCACCGGATAAAATCTCTTCGTATTCCGATACCTCGCTTTCTGCTGAAAGATATCTATCGTACGTTTCTACGATAGGCGAAAGAGAAGAGTGCTCTTTTACAAGTTTTTGCCACTCGTCGCGTTTTGCGATAATTTCAGCGTCACTAATTTTTTCTTCAAGTTCAAAGAATCTTTTTTTTACGTCTTGTAAATTTTCAAACATATTATCTAACCGTAGCGCGGACGACGCGTTCTACACCGTCCAAATCCTTAATTATTTCTATTGCTTTAAAACTTGCCTCAAACATAAATCCTACCTCTTCTGCTTGACCTATGCCAACTTCAAGATAGATTCTACCCTCTTTATTCAAATATTTAGGAGCGTTAGTTGCAATTCTTCTATAATAGTCTAATCCGTCACGACCACCAAAAAGCGCGGTGATAGGCTCGTTTTTAACCTCGGGAGCAAGTTTTTTCATATCTTTTTCACTAATATACGGAGGATTAGACACAATCAAATCGTACTTATCCTCAATTTCATAAAACAAATCAGAGTGAATAAACTTGACTTGCGCTCCGTTTTTATCCGCGTTTTCCTTAGCAAGAAATAGAGCCTCGCTTGATATATCAGATGCGTGAATTTCAGCGGTTGTTGCCTTTGCAAGAGCGACAGCTATTGCTCCACTACCCGTGCAAAGGTCGAGGACTTTTTGAGGGCCTTTTAATTCCTTTGCAATTAAGTCAACCATAAATTCCGTTTCAAATCTCGGAATTAAGGCTCTTTTGTCGCATTTGATATTTACGTTATAAAAGTCTTGTTCTCCAAAGATATACTGCAAAGGCTCGCCTTTGAGTCTACGACTAATTATCTCTTCGCATTTTAATATATCTTTTTCGTTGATTTTTTCAATGGTTTTGAGTTCTAATCTTGATACTCCTAAAACGCTTGAAATAATCCACTCTGCCTCCGTTTCGGGGGTTGCGTTTTTGTTACGAGAAAGTTTATTCGTAGCGTCTATTTTGTATAACGACAAACTCTTTTCTATATCAAACGAAATCTCGGGAACGGACTCGTCTGCATCCATTATCATCACCGTTTCAAAGGCTTTGATAGCAACCTCTATCATTGAGTCGTCCGGCTCTTTTGTGGTAAACTTTTGGAGGAAAAGTCCGGGGATTTTGACTACTCTTACAAAAGCGTTGTCAAATTTTGCAAGAAGTTTCAAAATCTCGTAGGAAAATCCTGCAACTACGGGCATGAGAAGGAGTCTCAATCCTATTCTTGCCCACATATTGCCGTCTATTCCAAGTAGTCCCAAAAGAGAAAAGAATACGATACTTACCGCCATTACGATAAACATAAAGGTCGTACCGCATCTATCGTGTACCTTGCTCTTTTGACGGACGTTTTCTATCGTTAGTTCGTCCCCTTCTTCAAAGCAAGTAATAACTTTATGCTCTGCGCCGTGATATTCAAAAACGCGTCTTACGTCTTTAACGAGTGAAGTTAATATAATATAGCCTAAAAAAACGAGCATGCGAATAAGCCCCATAATTAGATTCAGAACGAATCCCGATGGGTGCCAGTTAAATATCGCTTGTATACCACTTGTAATAAACTGCGGTAACATTACGAACAAAAATACTGCAAGCGCAACACCCAAAATAACTCCAAGCCACAAAACTACGTCGAAAAGATTTATCTTAAATTTCTTCGCAATCTTTTTTTCAAACTCGGACGGCTCTTCTTCTCCGTAAACTTCGGCGGAGCGCATCAAGGTTTTCATACCCTCCACGAGCATCATAAAAAAGTTGATAGCGCCACGAAGAACGGGGACTTTTTTCCACCAAGGAGTTTTAGGATTTAGTCGTTTGCTTTCTACGACGATTTTACCTTCAGGAGAGCGCACTGCAGTTGCGACGCTTTTTTCGCCTCGCATCATTACCCCTTCCATTACGGCTTGACCGCCTATTTTGCTACATCTCTTTTTAGACAATTTTTTCTCCTTAAATTCGAAAAAAGGTGCAGAAAAACTGCACCATTTCTTCTCTTAGATGTTGTAACGCTTTTTGAACTTATCAACCTTACCACCGGAGTCAACGAGTTTTTGTCTGCCGGTAAAGAAGGGATGACACTTGCTACAGATTTCTACTCTGAGTTCTTCAACGTTTTTGGTCGTGCCAGTCGTAAAAGTCTCGCCACATGCGCAACGAACAGTTACTTCTTTATACTCGGGATGTATACCTTCTCTCATCTTTATCACCTCTGCAATTAGTAGTTAATTTCAATAACGAATCTATTATATAGTAAACCTCAATTTTAGTCAAGAGATTTTAGACTTTTTCTTCAAAAAGTTCTGTCCTTTCTTTTTCGCCCTCTTTTTCTAAATTCTCTAAAACTTCTACGGGCGGTGTTATTTCCTGATTTTCAATCGGCGCGGTAACTACAGGCGCGTTTTGGATAACGCTCTTTTTTGCATTACTCTTTTTAGAAGAATATTTTATCTTCGTTCCAACTGTTTCAGATATGTCGTTTATGGAAACGAAGGCTCTTGGGTCAGTGTCAGCAACTATGGATTTGAGTCTACCTACTTCAAAACGATTAACTACACAATAGATAGTTACGCTCTTTGCCTTGCTATGATATCCACTTGAAGATATGAGGGTAACCCCTCTACCAAACTCTTTAGATAGAGCGCCGGCAACTTTGTCTCCTTTGCCCGTAACGATAAAACATCCTTTCGCCTTATCTAAACCGTCTACAACGCCGTCAACTGCTTTTAGTCCAACGTAGTAGGTTACTATCGAATAAAGTCCTATCGTAAAATCGCCGAAAACGAAACACGCTATAACGTAAAGGACTACGTTGTACGCCATTACGAACTGACCTACCGTGAGACCGACTTTTTTGGCGAACATTACGGCGGTTGCTTCCATACCGTCCATAGCGCCACCGAATCTAATCGTGAGACCGCTACCTATACCAGACAAAAGTCCACCGAAGATTGCCGACAAAAACATATCGTGAACGAGCGCCGTTTCTTCTTTTCCAAAATGGAATACGGTTTGATACAGTAAACTCACCAAAGAATACGTTGCAATTGCTACTATCGAATTTAAAATAAAAGAATAACCAAGCCTCTTTGCGCCAAGCAAAAAGAAAGGAAGATTCAACGCAACGAGGAAGAAGGCTAACGGCAAAGGGGTAATTTTGTCAAATAGCATTGACGTACCCGATAATCCTCCGTCAAGTATCCCCGATGCAGACAAAAACAAAACTACGCCGGTCGCATTAATAATACCCGCGATAATAAGTGCAGTGTATCTCACTGCAAGCATTTTAGTTTTTGCTCTTGCTTTTTGTCTCTTATTCATAATATTATAATTATACAAAAGTTTATAGTTTATGTCAATTTATTATCGCATCATCTCTTAATCAAAAAGCCCTACGATACACGTAGGACTTTTGACAACTATTCGTTACAATAAAACCAACTAGACGGGGCGGCGTTAGGTTTACGTCCAACGCTCGTATTATCCACTCGTCTATCACGAAGTTCGGGAATCGGATTTTCGGCAACTTCGTATCTGTAGTCCATACCCTTTCTTCTTATTCTCATATCGATAACGTTGTGCGACGGTACGATATCAATAGTGGGATTGATTATCTTTTGGAACTGGAAAAAGTCCGCGCTCTCGGGTAAATCTTTGAGTTTTACGTAGTTTTCTCTATCCGAGGTGAACTGCACGGTATCGGCAAGAATTTTACGCACGTAATCGATATTCTCGTGAAGTGATATAGGCGCTGGGAATTCCCCGTCTCCTATAACTTCTTGCCAGTGCTTATGCTCGTATTTTTCAAGCATATCCGCCGCCTTATGTAAATGAGAAATTTCAAAGGCAAGGTTTTCTTCCCAAAGCATTTTGATATACGGGTCAGTTTCGGTGCAGTAACACGACCAGTACAAATAACACTCGCAATATTCGTGCCACAATAACATTTCTAGCCAAGTTGCAGTCGGGTCCATCAAAGACTCGTACTGGGTAACGTGTTCTTCTTCCACGAGGGCAATTTCTTCGTATAGTCTACGAGAAATATCGCTCTCACCGAAATTAGTCACGTTCATATAATAGTTCATGGTTTGTTGTTCTGCGGCAGTTATTATCATAGTATTCAATACGGTTTGAACGTCTGCCGACTTTGTGGATATACTTCTCTTTACGTTATCTAGAGGGAATCTGTGATGAGCAATAGTCGGGCGCGCGGGCATTATTTCGGTATATCTGCCAACTAACCACTCCGCTTTTACTCCACTTTGCATATCGAGAAGATTTGAATATCTATAAAGATGGTCAAAGTCTTCAAGAAGAGCAAAATCAAGCGCCGTTTTTACGTCGCAATCGACCTCTCTTTTTGCAAGTTCTGCAGTAAGGTCAACGGCAAGTTGCTCGTAGCCTATGGTATGCTCTAAAATACTTTCGTCTTGAGGCTTTAAGAGCGAACCTTTAATTTGTTGTTGTTTCTCGATATAACGGGTAAGCGCGAGTTCTCTTTTTAGGTCGGGGTTATCGGTATGACGGGCGAATTGATGAGAAAACCAGTTCGCCTCAAACTCCGTGCCGTTCATAAGAATTACCCTTGTTCGAGTATAGGGGTCCACCTCTCTTTTATTATAAGGACGAGGATAAAGTTGCTCCCAGTTTTGCAACATTTTTTCAAGTGATTTTGGTTTTTGATTAAACGGATTCATAATTTCTCCTTTATTTTTGTTTCTCCTAAACAAGATATGACTAAAAAATCTTTTTTGTTAAAAAAATCAAATAAAACGAGAATAAAAAGTGTTTATAATATGGAAATAAAAGTTGTTTCTTCTCTCCTTTGTGTGCGCTAGCACGAAAAAACCCCACGCTCTTTTGCGTGGGGTTCTTTTGTATTTTTATTAGTCTCCGTCTACTAAAAATCCGTAACGCTTGAGTTCACTCTCAATAGCGTCAAGCGTTTCTTCGTTGTCCGCCCTTACCGTATGGTAATGATATCCGCCGGTTATATCCATAAGTTCGGTGGATTTTCCGCTACGAACTCCGTCCATAAACTTTTTAACGGTTTGCTCGTCGTGAATATTAAGTCCCGCCCGTATTTTTCCGTAAACTTTATGCCAAACGAAATCTTCAACTACTATTGCTCCGTGTGATACGATACAATAAAGCGCCTTTTCCGTTTCGTCTCTATCGTGGCGCAACTTAAATACCCTCTCTTTGTAGGGGGCTTTTTGAACGATATATCCGTTATGCGTGGAAATAACGTCGTAGCCCTTTGCCTTTAAGACGGTGATATCTTGAACGATAATTTGACGAGATACACCAAAAAGTTTGGAAAGTTCGCTACCCGTTACCGCGCTATCCGAAGATGATAGGTATAAACCTATTTTTGTTCTTCTTTCTTCTGCGTTCATTTTAGATTGCGTGGAGGTTTTTAAGTGAAAGGTCAAGTATGGGCGCAGAGTGCGTGAGCGCTCCACTTGATACGTAGTCTACGCCAAGGGACACGAGGCGCGCTACATTTTCCTTGGTTACGTTTCCGCTACACTCGGTTTCGGCTTTGCCTTTGGTGAGTCTAACTGCCTCTTTCATATCTTCAACGCTCATATTATCAAGCATAATTATGTCAGCGCCTGCCTCAAGAGCCTCTTTGAGCATATCAAGGTTTTCAACTTCAACCTCAATCTTTCTTACGAAAGGAGCGTACTCCTTTGCCATTTTGATTGCTTGTTTTACTCCACCTGCTGCGCCGATATGATTGTCTTTTAATAAAATTCCGTCGCTAAGGTTGTATCTGTGATTGCATCCTCCGCCTACTTTTACAGCATATTTTTCAAAAACGCGCATATTAGGAGTGGTTTTTCTGGTATCGAGAAGTTTGGTATTGCTACCCTCAAGCATATCAACTATACTTCTGGTGTAAGTTGCAATTCCACACATCCTTTGTAAATAGTTAAGTGCCGTTCTCTCACCAGAGAGCAAAACTCTGATATCTCCACGGATTTTACCTATTTTGTCACCCTTTTTAATCTTGTCTCCGTCATTATAATAAAACTCGAATTGAGTCGTTTGGTCAAGAATTTCAAATACTCTTTTGAATACGTCAAGACCTGCAAGAATTCCGTCTTGTTTGCAGATAAGTTCAACCTCTCCAAGACAATAATCTTTCATAACGGAATTAGTAGTTATATCTTCGCTAGTAATATCTTCTTTTAACGCGCTTTTAATAAGTTCGTCTGCAACAACGAGCATAGTAATATTATTCATGTTTTGCCTTCTCCTTTTCTATTTCGTCCAAAACTAATTTTTTGTATTCTTCTTCGTAGTTTAAATATTTATTTTCATCAATCACGATAGGTTTATTATATTCAACGGGGGTGTACTCTTGAGTGATTTTGGTTGCCGCTCTTTTTGCAAAAACCAAACTTTCAAGTAAAGAATTGCTTGCTAAACGATTTTTGCCGTGCACTCCGTTACAAGCAGTCTCTCCCACCGCGTAAAGTCTATCCATCGAGGTTGCGCTATCCGAGTCAACGTCTATTCCTCCCATAAAATAGTGTTGCGAGGGAACAACGGGTATACTCTCTTTCGTAACGTCGTATCCAGCGGATAAACAATGTTCGTAAATATTCGGGAAATGACTCTTTATCTCTTCTTCCGGGATAGGTTTCATTGAAAGCCAAACGTGACTAGTGCCCTCTTTCTTCATTTCATCCATAATTGCACCTGCAACTACGTCACGAGGGAGTAATTCGTTAACAAATCTCTCACCTTTTGAATTTAGAAGTATTGCGCCCTCACCTCTAACCGACTCCGAAATCAAAAATTCTCTTCCCGAATTTTCCGAATAAAAAGTCGTGGGGTGAATTTGTATATAATCAACGTGCTCAAGTTTGATTCCGTACTTAATAGCAAGAGCAATAGCGTCACCCGTTAAATGTCTGTAATTAGTCGAGTGCGCAAAAAGTCCGCCTATTCCACCAGTTGCAAGTATGGTGTAATCGGCTAAAATATAGGACGTTTTACCATCTTTATCCTTTCCGATTATACCAAAGCAACGGTTATCTTCACAAATTATATCAATCATAGTATAATTTTCGATAAGTTTTACGTTGGGTAATTTTTTGACGGCGTCAAGTAAATGTGACGTTATCTCTTTGCCCGTCTCATCCTCGTGGAAAAGTATTCTGGGTTTGGAGTGCGCGCCCTCTTTAGTATAGGTAAACTCCTCTCCCTTTTTCTCAAAACGTACACCGTATCCAACAAGGTCGTTTATCACCGCGCGCGAGGAGCGAATCATAATATCAACCGAGGTTGGATTATTTTCGTAGTGACCAGCCTTCATAGTATCGTCAAAGAAGGACTGGTAGTCGCTTTCGTCTTTTAATACGCAAATTCCGCCTTGTGCCAAAAAAGAATCGCTGTTTACCGCAACGTCTTTGGTCACAATAATTATATTTTTTTCTTTTGGTAGGTTAAGCGCCGAATATAGTCCGGCAACGCCACAACCTACGATTACAATATCAGTTTTCATATTAAGCCTTTTATTTTGCAATTTCGAGCATTTTGTCTAGTGGCGCGAGCGCCTTGCTTATTTTGTCCTCTTGTAATATAATTTCGTTTTTGCCAGTTTCTAAAACCTCGACGATTTTGTCCAGTGTACAAAGTTTCATATCTACGCACACTGGCGTAGTCTTTACAAAATAAAACTTTTTATCGGGATTATCACTCTCTAACCTATGCAAAACACCAACTTCAGTACAAATAATGAATTCTTTCGCATCGCTTTCTTTTGCGAATTT
>JAZQYG010000178.1:0-3976 GCA_045633305.1 Clostridia bacterium
GTTTGGCTGGGGTGGAAGGGATCGAACCTTCGTGATGCGGGAATCAAAATCCCGTGCCTTACCGCTTGGCGACACCCCAACGTGTAAGTTTTAAATTTTTCTGGGGTGAGTAGTGGGAGTCGAACCCACGACCTCCAGGGCCACAACCTGGCACTCTAACCAACTGAGCTATACCCACCGTATGGCGAGCCTGAAGGGAGTCGAACCCCCGACACACGGCTTAGAAGGCCGTTGCTCTATCCTACTGAGCTACAGGCTCACGATTACAAAAATCGGGGGAACGATTTTCTTTTGGAGCGGGTGATGGGAATCGGACCCACGCGACCAGCTTGGAAGGCTGGGATTCTACCATTGAACTACACCCGCATCTCCGTGACGCCTTAGCATTTTAACATAATTATATAATCTATGTCAAACCTTTTTACAAGGTTTTTAGGATAAAATTTAAAAATTTTTTTTACTCACCTTATTTAAGAGAATTTTGCATGGAAAGTAGAGTTTTTAGACTTTGGAGTGCTCTTGCTCTATGGCTAACTTTGTTCTTTTCTTCCGCAGTTGCCTCCCCAAAAGTCTTATTGAGTTCTACACTCAAAAACAATGGGTCGTATCCAAAACCACCCGTGCCCTGCTCTCTTTCAAGTATAACGCCTTCTACCGTGCCTTCCGAGGATAAAACTTTTCCATCGGGTAAAATCAAGGTGATTGCGCTAACAAATCTTGCAGTTCTATTCTCTACTCCTTTGAGTTTAACTAAAAGCAAATCGTTGTTTTTTTTGTCGTTACCATGTTCACCACAATATCTTGCGCTGTATACGCCCGGCTCACCGTCAAGCGCGTCTACCATAAGGCCAGAATCGTCCGCAATAGTTGCATAGCCTTGAAATTTGTCTGCAATTGCAGAGGCTTTTATATATGAATTTTCCGAAAAAGTCTCTCCAGTCTCTTCAACTTCGTCAAAAAATCCTGCCTCCTCTTGAGAGAGAACTTCGTCAAACCACTCGCCTATTATCGTTTTTATCTCGGTAATTTTGTGCTTGTTATTACTTGCTATTATTAATTTCATTTTTGCTCCAAAAACTTAAAAAAACGGCACGGTTTGCCGTGCCGTTTTAATCTTTAACTAAATATTAGTTCTTTTTGCTTTTGATTGCAGCCTGTGCAGCAGCGAGTCTAGCGATAGGTACTCTGAAGGGTGAACAGGATACGTAATCAAGACCGATTGCGTGACAGAATTCAACGGACGAGGGGTCACCACCGTGCTCACCGCAAATACCGCAGTGCATTTTGGAGTTAGCGCCTTTTCCGAGTTCTACTGCCATCTTCATAAGTTTACCAACACCAACGGTGTCAAGTTTTGCAAATGGGTCAGCCTCGTAAATTTTGTTTGAATAGTATGAGGGCAAGAATTTACCAGCGTCGTCTCTTGAGAATCCAAAGGTCATTTGAGTAAGGTCGTTAGTACCAAAACAGAAGAACTCAGCCTCTTTTGCTATTTCGTCAGCGGTCAAGCATGCTCTAGGAATTTCAATCATAGTTCCTACTTCGTATTTGAGGTCTACGCCGGATTCTTTGATGATTGCGTCAGCAGTCTCAACTACAACTTTTTTGCATACTGCAAGTTCTTTTACTTCGCCTACGAGAGGAATCATAATTTCGGGAACTACTTTCCAGTCTGCGTGACGTTTTTGAACGTTGATAGCAGCTTTGATGATTGCTTTAGTTTGCATTACTGCAATTTCAGGATAAGTTACTGCAAGACGGCATCCACGGTGTCCCATCATGGGGTTAAATTCGTGAAGAGCGTCACATATCATCTTGATTTCTTCTACGGTTTTGCCTTGAGCTTTTGCAAGAAGTTCGATATCCTTTTCTTCAGTAGGAACGAATTCATGGAGCGGGGGGTCAAGGAAACGTATAGTTACGGGATAACCCTCTAAAGCTTCCATAAGTCCTTCGAAGTCAGCCTGTTGCATAGGTTCGATTTTTTCAAGAGCGCGTTGTCTTTCTTCTACGGTTTCAGCGCAAATCATTTCTCTGAATTTTTCAATTCTGCCAGGACCGAAGAACATATGTTCAGTACGGCAAAGACCTATACCCTGAGCGCCAAGTTCTGCTGCTCTTTTTGCATCTTCAGGAGTATCAGCGTTAGTACGAACACCCATAGTCTTATATTTGTCAGCAAGACGCATAATTCTTCCGAAATATCCAGAGTTGGGGTCAGCAGGAACGGTTTTGATAGAAATATCGTAGATTTTACCAGTAGAACCGTCAAGAGAAATTTCCGAACCTTCACGGAAAGTCTTTCCGCCGAGTTCAAAATATTTTTCTTCTTCGTGCATTTTGATATCTCCACAACCGGATACACAACAAGTTCCCATACCTCTTGCAACTACTGCAGCGTGAGAGGTTTGTCCACCACGAACGGTAAGGATACCTTTTGCATATTTCATACCTTCGATATCTTCAGGAGAGGTTTCAAGTCTAACGAGAATAACGTTTTTACCTAATTTTCCTTCTTTAACTGCGTCGTCAGAGGTAAATACTACCGTTCCAGTTGCAGCGCCGGGAGATGCAGCGATACCCTTTCCTACTACGTTTGCTTTGTCTGCTGCTTTGAGTGCAGATGCGTCGAACGTGGGGTGCAAAAGCATATCGAGAGTCTTTGCATCAATTTGGAGAAGGGCTTCTTCTTCGGTAATCATACCTTCGTCGATAAGGTCGCAAGCAATCTTGATTGCAGCTGCTGCGGTACGTTTACCATTTCTGGTTTGGAGCATATAAAGTTTGCCTTGTTCGATGGTAAACTCCATATCTTGCATATCTCTGTAATGATTTTCAAGTTTGTTACAAATTTCGAGGAATTGTTTGTAAACTTCAGGGAAAACCTCTTTCATTTGTGAAATAGGCATAGGAGTACGAACACCTGCAACTACGTCTTCACCTTGAGCGTTAGTGAGGAATTCACCCATAAGTCCTTTTTCACCGGTAGCAGGGTTACGAGTAAATGCAACACCCGTTCCGCAATCATCACCCATATTACCGAAAGCCATCATTTGTACGTTAACTGCAGTACCCCAACTGTAAGGGATATCATTATCCATACGATAAATGTTTGCTCTGGGGTTGTCCCAACTTCTAAATACTGCTTTTACAGCTTCGAAAAGTTGTTCCTTGGGGTCAGAGGGAAAATCTTTACCAAGTTGTTTTTTGTATTCTGCTTTGAATTGATTAGCGAGGGTTTTGAGGTCTTCAGCCGTCAAATCAACGTCGTTTTGAACGCCTTTTGCCTCTTTCATTTCGTCGATAAGTTTTTCAAAATACTTTTTGCCAACTTCCATTACGACGTCTGAGAACATTTGAATAAATCTTCTGTAGCAGTCCCAAGCCCATCTAGGATTGTTTGACTTTTTAGCGAGAACTTCGACAACTTGTTCGTTAAGTCCGAGGTTCAATATAGTATCCATCATACCAGGCATAGATGCTCTTGCGCCAGAACGAACGGATACGAGCAAAGGATTCTCTAAATCGCCGAATTTTTTGCCTGCGATTTCTTCGAGTTTTGCAATATTTTCCATTATTTCAGCACGGATTTCTTCATTGATTACTCTGCCGTCTTCATAATACTTCGTGCACGCTTCGGTAGAAATGGTAAATCCTTGAGGTACGGGCATACCAAGTCTGGTCATCTCTGCGAGGTTTGCGCCTTTACCACCAAGTAAAGCCTTGTTTTTTCCGTCCCCTTCACGGAAAAGATAAACGAATTTTTTAGTCATTTTGACCTCCTATGTTTTCCTTTCAATATTTCGTAAATTAATATTATATTTTCTAAATTAATATTATAATAAAAAACACTCGTTTTGACAAGTGTTTTTAGGTTGTTTTTGAAATATCAAAATAATGTTTTAAAGAATTAACTTTTTCTTTTGTTAAATATACAAAATATTCACTCATTAAACTCAAGCACTCGTAAATTACG
>JAZQYG010000179.1:0-4123 GCA_045633305.1 Clostridia bacterium
AACGAAGTTACCTCTCCGTCTATTGCTACTCTCACCGATATCTTGGACGCGCTCGGAACGACGCTCAAAGATTTTTTTTCGGAAGAGCCTGAAGAAAAGATTGTTTTTACAAAAGAAGAATATTTTGAAAAGTGCGAACAAGGTCACACTATAACTTGGCTCGTTCCAAACAGTCAAAAGAACGAAATGGAGCCGATACTTCTCACGATTGAGCCCGGTGGGACGACTACGATGGATATGCCTCACGAGGGAGAGGAGTTCGGATACGTTTTAGAGGGAAGTATTTATTTGCATCACGGCAACAAGAGGAGCAAATGCAAAAAAGGCGATACTTTTTATTTTACCTCTAACAAACCTCATTATATAGAAAACAAAGGAAATACCAAAGCAAAGGTAGTTTGGGCGAGCAGTCCCCCGAACTTTTAGGAGAGAAATATGGCAAAAGTTGTTCAACAAGAAAAAGAAAACATTATTGAACTTAAAGGCGTTAAGAAAATTTACGACGGCGTAACCGTTGCCGACGTTAATTTTGCAATCAAAAAGGGTGAATTCGTTACCTTGCTTGGTCCGTCTGGTTGTGGAAAAACCACCACTCTTCGTATGATAGCGGGATTTGAAAAGCCCTCCGAGGGAAAAATCATCATAAACGGTGAGGACGTTACCGAAGTTCCTCCGCATAAGCGTCCCGTAAACACGGTTTTCCAAAGATACGCTCTTTTTCCACACCTTAACGTATACAAGAACGTAGCCTTTGGGCTCAAACTCAAATACGTTCCCGACGGCACTTATTACACCGACAAAAAAGGCGTAAAATACGAAAATCTTCGCAAACTCACCGCAAAAGAGATTGACGAGAAGGTAAACAACGCTCTCAAAATGGTTGACTTAGAGGACTACGGCCACAGAAACGTAAATAGTTTATCCGGTGGACAACAACAGAGAGTTGCAATAGCAAGAGCGGTAGTTAACGAGCCCGAAGTTCTTCTTCTTGACGAGCCTCTCGGCGCGCTCGACCTCAAAATGCGTAAAGATATGCAGATTGAACTTATGAATATGCATAAAAAACTCGGCATTACTTTCGTTTACGTAACTCACGACCAAGAAGAGGCGCTTACTATGAGCGATAGTATTATCGTAATGCGCGGAGGAGAAATTCAACAAATCGGTACTCCTCAAAAGATTTATGACGAGCCTGCAAACGCTTTCGTTGCCGACTTTATCGGTGAATCGAATATTTATTCCGGAATTATGAAGGAAGATTTCGTAATTCAAATTGCAGGACGTGATTTCGAGTGCGTAGACAAAGGATTCAAAAAGAACGAACCCGTTGACGTTATAATTCGTCCTGAAGATATCAAAATTCAAAAACCTGACTCCACTAAGAGAACTTTTGAGGGCACGGTATCCACTTGCGTATTCAAAGGCGACCATTTCGAAACTATCGTACTTATGGACGACGAATTTGAAGTTCTCGTTCACGACAACGTAGAGTGCAAAGCGGGGGATAAAGTCGTTTGCTACGTCAAACCTTTCGATTTTCACATAATGCGTAAATCAAGAATCGTAAATAAAATCGACACCTATATGTGGGACGAAGAGAACGTAGAAATTTGCGGAGGTAAATTCCCTTGCAACGCTCGTTTTGAAGAGGGTACGCCCGTCACCGTTGAGATAGGATTCAAAGACGTTGAAGTTTTTGACGACGAAGAAGACGGAATTATCGGAGGCGAAGTTATCAACTCCATTTATAAAGGCAACTACTATCAATGCATTATTCGTACGGACGACCATTACGATTTCTTTATCGACACCACGGACGACTGGCTTAAAGGCGATAGAGTCGGAATATCCGTTGCTCCCGATAAAATAAAAATAACTCCCAGAGAGGAAAAAGAAGATGAGTAAAAAGTTCACTCTTACAAGAAGAGCGTTCAGTTATCCTTATATACTTTTTATGCTCTTATTCGTAGTACTCCCTCTCGTGCTAATACTCGTAAACGCGTTTATTGCAGGGGGAAAACTTTCTCTTTCCAACTTCGTTGACTTTTTCAACGACGGTTCGAGTATATCAACTCTTGGAATAAGCCTTTTGGTGGGAGTTATAACGACTGCTCTTTGTTTGCTTTTGGGTTATCCCGTTGCATATATTCTCGCCAAGAAAAAAGCGGGCAAAATCCTCGTACTTTTGTTCGTTTTACCTATGTGGGTAAACTTTCTATTGAGAACGCTCGCTATGAAAACGATATTTACCTCAATGGGTATCAATCTCGGTATGGTGACGGTTATAGTTGGTATGGTGTATAACTATTTGCCTTTTATGATAATGCCCCTTTATACGAGCATTAGCGGTATAGACAAAAGTTATAGTGAGGCTGCCCAAGACCTTGGCGCGGACGCTACGGGCGTATTTTTGAATACCACCCTCCCTCTTTCCGTTCCGGGAATTATAAGCGGTATCACGATGGTATTTATTCCCACCATTTCAACTTTTGCAATAAGCGAACTTTTGTCGGATAGGATGATAATCTTATTCGGCGATTCTATCAACCTCAAATTTACGCAAGACTTATACGGCGTAGGTAGCGTAATGAGTTTGGTTATGATAGCCCTCGTTATCGTATCGAATATATTTATGAGCAAAGCCGACAAATCCGCAGGGGAGGCAAAGAGTAACATATGAAAAAGATATTTTCAGGCACTTACCTTGGCGTAATACTTTGCTTTTTGTACGCTCCTATATTTTTGGTAATACTTTTCTCGTTTTTCAACACCTCGGAGTTTTCCTTTGCAAACGGATTTTCCTTCGAGGCGTACGCGCAGATATTCAACGGACCAAAATCGGCAACTTTGATGGAGGCTCTCAAAAATACTCTTTTGATTGCAGTAATTTCTTCCGTTGTGTCCACTCTTCTTGGAACGATTGCAAGTATAGGTATATTTAATCTAAAAAGAAAAACGCGCAAACTCGTTGAATCGGTCAATCAACTACCCGTTATCAACTCCGAAGTAGTTATGGCGGTATCACTTATGGTGTTTTTCGTGACGTTTGGTTTTCCAGAAGGTTATCCCAGACTTATTATAGGTCATATATCTTTCTGTACTCCTTACGTCGTGCTTGCGGTTATGCCCAAACTTGCTCAAATGGATTCAAACATTTACGAGGCTGCTCTCGACCTTGGCGCAACGCCTATAAAAGCCACTACCAAAGTGCTACTTCCTTACCTTGCTCCCGGTATAATTTCGGGATTCGTGATGGCGTTTACTATTTCACTCGACGACTTTATCATCACCCAAATAAATAAAGGCGCGTCAACTGGAATTGATACCCTCAGTACTTATATTTATTCAGATGCGAGAGTAAAGGGCTTAGAGCCTTTTTGGCTAGCAACCTTTTCTATAATATTCGTAGTCGTACTTGCAGTACTACTTATATTTAACTTGAAAAAAGCGCAAAAGAAAGAGGAGAAAAAAATATGAAAAAGTTCAAAAGAATTTTGGCGATAATTCTCGTTATGGGACTTAGCCTCACGATATGTTTACCTCTTTTTGGTTGCTCGGGCGCAGAGGAGACTCTCGTCGTTTATAACTGGGAAGAGTACATTGACGAAAGCGTACTCGATACCTTTGAAGAATACTACTACGAAAAGACTGGTAGAACTATCGAGGTTATCTATTCCAAATACGATACCAACGAGACTATGCTCACTAAAATTATGAACGGTGACGCAAGTATCGACGTAATGTGTCCCTCTGAATACGCTATCGAAAAACTTATAAAAGCGGACAAGATTGATAAACTTGATAAAGACCAAGAAAAGTACGAATATTTATCTAACGTCAATCAAAAAATCTACCAAAAAGTAGAGGGCGTATTTAGTGAAAAACTTAACGGTGAAAATTTAAACGACTACTACGTTCCTTATATGTGGGGAACTCTCGGTATACTTTATAACGCTGACGTTATCACTGAAGACGAGGCAAACGAGGCTGGTTGGGGATTATTGTGGAACAAACAAAACAATCCCGAACTTGAAGGCAATATCTATATGAAAGACAGTATAAGAGACGCCTACGCTGCCGCTATAATGTACGCAAAAGAACAAAATCTTTTGGACGGGGTAGG
>JAZQYG010000180.1:0-12942 GCA_045633305.1 Clostridia bacterium
GACACGAGAGCGATATTCTCTTCTCCTCTTACCGTCGTTACGGAGTATTCGTTACCGATAAGGTCGTTCATATTGTACATAGCAGGCGCATTGTTTGCGATAAACTCTGCCGCGCGAATCGCGCCGAGGGCGAAAACTGAACGAGTTTGAGCGGTGTGAGTGATAGTTAATATCTCTTCGCTACCTATAAACAACACGTCGTGTTTGCCTACGATATTACCACCTCTTACCGCGTGAATTCCTATTTCTTTGGGGTCGCGTTTTCCACTTTGGGGAGTTCTTCCGTAAGTGTTAATCAAAGTGTTATCGAATACGCCGTTAATAGCAGAGGCAATAGATAGAGCAGTACCAGACGGTGCGTCTACTTTGCGATTGTGGTGTTGTTCAATGATTTCAACTTCGTAATTTGCTCCCAAAAAACCCGCTGCCTGTTTTGCAAGGCTAATAAGTAGGTTAACGCCAAGAGACATATTGCTCGTTTGGAAAATCGCAATCGTTTTGGACGCTTTTTCCACTGATTCTTGTTGTTCTTTGGTATAACCAGTGGTTGCAAGAACTGCGGGAGTTCTGGTCTTTTGACAATATTCAATAATATCTGCAAGACTGGTTGGACGTGAAAAATCTATGAGAGCGTCCGCTTTTTCTTTGCACTCGGATAAAGTTTTGTATACGGGAATCGGAAAATCAAGGCTGTCTGCCATAACGTCTATTCCGGCGCAAACCTCGATACCGTTTTCTCTAGCGGTGTGAAAAATTGCTTTTCCAAGTCTTCCGCCTATACCGACGATAATAATCTTCATTTTGTCACCTTAGAGTGAAAGCGCTTTGTCAAGTGCTTTTTTAAGTACGGGACGGTTTTGCTCTTCCATAGGAAGTAGGGGACGGCGAAGTCCGTCCGAGCATAGACCGAGCATAGAGCAAGCCGCTTTTACGGGAGTGGGATTAACTTCCATAAAGAGCGCTTTTATAAGAGAATTAACTCCAAGTTGGAGTCTTTTTGCATTTTCTAAATCTCCGCTAAAAAATGAATCAACGAGAGAGGACATAATTCGAGGCGTGCAGTTAGCGGCAACGCTAATAATTCCCGCTCCACCTACCGAAAGTACGGGGAGGGTGAGTCCGTCGTCACCTGAATATAAAATTGCTTTTCCGTCTAGGTCGTTTGCAATAATATCTGCAACTTCTACGATTTGACTCATGTTACCGCTAGCCTCTTTAATTGCAACGGCGTAACCCTTTTCAGCGATTTTTTTGAAGGTAGAAGGAAGGATATTAACTCCCGTTCTTCCGGGTACGTTGTATGCAATTATAGGAAGAGCAGTTGCTTTATGTAGGTCTCCGTAGTATTCAACGAGTCCGTTTTGGGAACATTTATTGTAGTAAGGAGTAACGGCAAGAATTGCGTCTGCTCCGACACTTTCTGCAAGTTTAGCATTTTCAACGGCAGTTTCGGTGCAGTTAGCGCCCGCGCCCATAATGAGGGGGATTCTACCTGCAATCGTCTTTTTGGTGAAAGTAACTACCTCTTCTTTTTCTTTTTTAGAAAGAGTAGAGGGTTCTCCCGTAGTGCCGAGAGAAATGATTGCATCCGTTCCGTTTTCAATTTGATATTCGATTAATTTTTCAAGCGACGCGAAGTCAACAGAACCGTCTTCTTTGAAGGGGGTGATGAGCGCAACGCCAGAACCTTTGAAAAGATTCATAAATTTCTCCTTATTTTCCGATAATTGTTTCTGCGATTTGAACTGCGTTAGTTGCAGCGCCTTTTCTAATATTGTCTGCAACTACCCAAATATTGCAACCGTTTTCAACGCTTTCGTCAACTCTGATACGTCCAACGTAAACTTCGTCGTGATTTTCTGCGTAGATAGGCATAGGATATTTGCCGTTTTGGATATCGTCAACTACAACGATACCTTTTGCTTTTGAGAGAACCTCTTTGATAGATTCAACGGTGCAAGGTTTTTCAAATTCAATATTGATAGATTCGCTATGTCCGTGGAATACGGGTACGCGAACCGTGGTTGCAGTAACTTTAAGGTCGGGCTTGTGAAGAATCTTGCGAGTCTCGTTAATCATCTTTTCTTCCTCTTTGGTGTAACCGTTGTCGAGGAATACGTCTATTTGAGGAATAACGTTAGCAAAAATAGGATAGGGGAATTTCTTGGGCTCTGCGCCGTTGATTCCGTCCTTGAGGTCGTTGTATCCTGCAACGCCTGCTCCCGAAACTGCTTGGTAGGTGCTGTAGATAACTCTCTTGATACCAAAAGCGTCGTCAAGAGGTTTGAGCGCTACCATTGCTTGAATAGTAGAACAGTTGGGGTTAGCGATTATTCCGCTGTTCCATTTGATATCCTCGGGGTTAACCTCGGGTACTACGAGAGGAACTTTGGGGTCCATTCTCCAACAAGAAGAGTTGTCGATTACCGTACAACCTATTTCAGCAAAAATAGGAGCAAATTCACGGCTAACCGAGCCTCCTGCAGAGAAAAGTGCGATATCAATTTTTTTGTCAACGATATTTTCTTTTTTAAGTTCGATAATAGTGTGTTCTTCGCCCATGAAGTCAATCTTCTGTCCTGCACTTCTTTCGGATGCGAAGAGATAGTATTTAGACACGGGAAGTTTTCTTTCGGAAAGAACTTGTAAGAACTTTCTACCAACCATACCGGTTGCGCCAACTACTGCTACTACGTACTGTTTCATGTTTAACTCCCGACGCTCAAAATAAAATAACCCTCACGGGCTAGCGTCAATAACTTATTTTTTGATATTTTATCATATATAGATAAAACTTGTCAAAACTTTTTAAGTAATAAACCCATTATTTTATTGATATTTCTTTGTTTATAGTGTATTATATATTTGGCAAAAAATTGCTATTTTAAGGCTTAGAGGTGTAATATGGCTGAAAACGGTTTAATTAACAAAATGGAAATTTCCGCCCAGGAAGCAAGGAGACTTCGCCTTCCAACCACGAGAAAACAACAATACTGGGATATAGTCAAGAGTCAATTCGGTAATTTGTTCAAAATCAACTTGTTGAGTTTACTTCTTGCCCTTCCTTTCGTGTTCATACTTTTTATGCTTATACCTATGATGAGAGAGTACACGGGTATGCAATTTGACTTTAGTGGTAATATCGGTATAGGTTATCCTGGTTCCATTGCAAACAAGGTGCAAGCAGAGGCAATGGTAATAATCAACACTATGCCTTTATACTTTTTGCTGATTCCTGCAATAGCCCTACTTGGTATACCTTTTGCAGGTATGATGTATTGTATGCGTAACCTCGTTTGGGGAGAAAATATAACCGTTAGAATAGATTACCTCAAAGGTATTAAACTCGGTTGGAAACAATATCTTCTCGTATTTGCTCTAGTTGGCGTGTTGGTAACTGGATTTATGTACAGTATAACGCTTTATAATTACCAAGCCTTAGTCAAAACGGTGGACGCATGGGGTGTAATTACTCTAGTTATGAGCATAATCGGTTGCGTAGTGCTTGCAAGTCTTTTGATATATATCCTTCCCATGATGGCTATGTTCAAAATGAAACTTTATAAACTCGTCAAAAATAGCGCGATTTTATCGGTTGCTATGTTTCCGTTTACTTTCATAATGCTCCTTATCACTTCCGCGCCTTTCTTGCTTGCAGAAATGTTTGGACCTTCTATCGGTATGTTTATCGGTATGATAGTAATTTTTATCGGAGTTTCTATGCTTACTCTTATGTGGACGGTTTACGTTCAATACGTTCTTGATATGACTGTGAACGAAAGGACTAAAAACGCAGCGTATAAGAGAGGTATTTACGTAGTAAAAGAAGAAGAGAAGAGCCAAGAGAGTGAGGAAAACAAACAAATCGACGCTCAAAAGAAAACTAATACTAACGCTCACCGTTACGTTAATCCCAAGAAGAAGAAAAAGACCATCACTACTCAACCCACGTTGCGTGAGAATTTCAGCCGTGCCGATATTCAAAAGATGATGGAAGAAAAAGAGAAATTCCTCGACGAGATTGACGCGCAAGAGCAAGAAGAAAACACTGATAATGAATAATAAGCCTTATGGTGCGCTCAGTAGTTTTTACGATAAACTTATGAGCGATTATCCTTATGAAAAAATCACGGACAAACTAAAAAGTTATTTGTCAGGCAAAGGATTTGACCTCGGAGCAGGTAGCGGAAGGATAACCGTTGAACTTAAAAAAGCAGGTCTTGACGTAATAGGCGTAGACGACTCGGAAGAAATGCTCGAGATGGCAAATTTAAGAGCAAGACAAGAAAAGGTTGCAGTTAAATTCGTCAAAGGAAGTGCCGTTGATTTTGAACTCACGCCTTGTGATTTCGTTATATCAACTTGCGACGTGTTTAATTATTTGCCCTCCTTTGGAGCGCTAGAAAAGACTTTGAAAAATATCTATTCTTCTTTGAGAAAAAAGGGAAAACTCGTATTTGATTTAAGAAGAGGGGATATACTCAAAGCAATGAAAGACGAAGTGTATTTTGAGGACCTTGACGATATAACTTACCTTTGGTCAAATTCTCAAAGAGGAAATAAACTCGTTATGGATATTGCCTTTTTTACAAAACAAGAGGATAATTTATATCAAAGACGGGACGAAAGGCACGAATTTTTAATTTTATCTGATGAGAAAATCATCGAGACGCTAGAAAAAGTTGGATTTAAAGTAAAAACTTACGGAGACGGACTTGGAAAGAGAAAGCCACAAGACAAAAGGATTTTTCTTTTCTGTGAAAAATAATGAGCAAAATTTTAAAATTTGCAAATACCCCTGCTATGCAATTTGAAATAGCAGAGGACCATATTAAGCGCGACGATTTACCGTCCGCTATTCAAGCTCTTCGCTCGGGAGTAGGAGAAGAAGGCAAAGAAGGCGTGAAGATTGCTCTTGGAGAGGCGTATTTGCACGCTGGACTCGTAGTGCAAGCCTTTCAAACTTTCGTTGACTCTTATACCAGTGGAGATAGGAGCGGACCTTGTTTATTCGGACTGTGCAGAACCTCCTTTCTTTTAGGTTTTGACGAAGAATCAGGGGAATATTTTAAAGAGATTTTTATCAAAACTCCTTCTTTTGCCGATACCCTGCCGGAAGGGGCAATGGAAGAGATAGGAGATGCAATTTCGGATTTTTCGGGATTAGTTGACCCGGATAGAGGTTTTACCTTCGTTGGGGAGAGCGCGCAAAAAAGATTTGACGACGAGAAGGTCGAAATGATACGAACTGCGCCCGAAAAAGTCTTGCCTTATTTTGAGTCTTTCACCCCAAAATCACCTCTTTACGAGGAGGCTCGCAATTACGTAGCCCTTATTTATCTTCTTACGGGTTCGCCTAAAATTGCGATGGAAGAGTGCGAAAAGATTTTGCAAAAATATCCAAATAGCGTTTTTGCAATGTCTACCTTAATTGCATCTTATTCCGCGCTCGGACTTAGCGAAAAGGAAGAAGAAATTGCTCAAAGAATCAAAGAGCAAGAGGTAAAAGATTACGATTTAATTATAAAAATAGCCCTCGCTATGTGCCAAGCGAATAGGCACAAAGACGCAGTTTGTTATTTTGAAAAACTAGACGATAGAAAGTACGAAAAAAACACCCTCGTCCTATTTGCAGTTGCTTGTCATAATTCGGGTGAATACGAAAAGGGTAGAAAATATCTTCGTGACGCGCAAAAACTTTATCCAAAAGACTCCGCTTTTTTGATAACCTTAGGGGAGTTAATGCTCCGCAAAAAAGATACCCTTGACTATGCAGTGACTTTATCAGGCGCCGTTGCGCTCGGACTTATTGCAGAGTGTAGGAGTTGGTTTAACTTTTGCAAAGAAGAAGAGGACTTTGATTTCCAGTCTTTGATTGAGATAATGAAGAGCGAGAGAAACTACAGAGTAGTTTACTGGTACGTGACCACGCACGCAAGATACTACGACGGTGACGAAGTGTTTATGCTTTGTAGACTCGTTCAAGCGAACGATTTGAGATGTTTGAGTTTTATTTTTGAATTAATGAGGGACTTCAACGTTGACCCGTTAATCAAAGAAACTTGCGCTAGAATTTTGATTCGTGAAAGTTACAAAGGTCAAATGTATTTACTTTGCGGTGCGAAAATAATGAGCGCAAAGCCCTTGTATCCTATCGGATACGAAGAATACGCGTACAGCGAAGATAAAAGAGCGGTGCTTTTATCAGATGCGTTTTGTCACGTGTTCGTAGAGGCGCTCAAACGCGCAGAAGGATTTGAAGAGAGAATAAAAGAGGAATTCGACGCAGTCCATGACAAGATTTTATCCTCTGAAAACAATAAATTACGCTCTCCTTACGCGCTAGGCGCAGTACTATTTAAGAGAGTACTAAAAGAAGACGATTATACCGAAAAAGAACTTTGTGATATATTTATGGTATCGCAAGCAACTTATAGAAAATACGAAAAATTTTTGGAAGAGAAAGATGAAAAAAGCAATTGATTTCGACGCATTATTTAATGAATTTTTAGAAGGCTATCTTGCAGAGGTTATGGGCAAAGAAAAACCCGACCAAATCGAAAGGAAAATACCTGCAAAATATATCGAGTGGCTCACCGAGCCTAGCGAGAGTCTAGACGGACTTTCTCCAAAAGAGTTTATTGACAAACTCAAAGAGCAAAACAAACTTGGCGAGTACTTAATGAGTTATATTGAAGAGGGTGAAGATATCAGCGAACTCGTAGCCGAAAGTTGCACTGAAAACGAGGCTGACGTTTTGATAAACGTTATGAAAAACTACCCCGATTACGCCTCCGTGGCTTGCGCTATATTAAAAGATACGGGAACTAAAAAGGCGGACGAGTATTTGCTTTCTTTGATATTATCTCCCGAAAGCGAGGCGTCTTTGGTGGATTTAGCGATAGAAACTTTATCCGACGGTACGCATGAGAATATCGTACCTTTGATATTAAAGCAAATCGACGATACCGACGAGATAACTCAACGCAACCTCGTGGACGTTCTTTACGTTTATAAAGGAGAGGAGCGTATATATAACTGGCTTGTAAAACTCTTTGAAAGAGAGAGTGATATGAGAGCAATCTATGCTAATTATCTTGGTAAATACGGCAACCCCGACGCAATTGAATTACTTCTAGATTACGCGGATAAACATATAATGGATTATTACGAGTTTATGGAACTTCGCAACGCAGTTGAACAACTCGGCGGAGAAATGGACAAAGATAAAAAATATCAAGTAGTAAAAAGGGGACAAATATGAAATTCCTTGACGCGGTAAGAAAGGATAGCGAAGTCAACGCGTTAATAGAAGCCTCGGGCGAGGCGCTCAGACAAATGCAATATACCGAACACGGTATGCGTCACGCGTGTTACGTTTCTAAAAACGCAGGCAAGATATTAAGTATGCTCGGTTACGGAGAAGAGGAAGTCGAACTTGCAATGATAGCGGGATTTGTGCACGACGTAGGTAACGCTATCAATAGACGTGACCACGGAGTAACGAGCGCAACTTTGATTTATCCTATTTTAAAGAGAATCGGACTTGATGAAAAATCTGCAATTTCCGTAGTTACCGCAGTAGGCAATCACGAAGAAGAGATAGGCTCAATTGTTAGCGCTATAACCGCAGCGCTAGTTATTGCGGATAAAGCCGACGCGCATAGAACAAGGGTAATGAGAGACAAATTCGACCCCGACGATATACACGATAGAGTAAACTTTTCAATAAGAAAGAGTTATATCGACGTCGATAAAGAGGCTAACACGATAACGAGCAAAATTTATATGGATAATTCTTCTTCGGTTATGGATTATTTGAAGATTTATCTTAAAAGAATAGTTATGAGTGAAAAAGCGGCTCATTTTCTTGGCCTTCAGTTCAAACTTATGATTAACGACGTTTTGATTAACACCCCGAACAAAATCGGTGAAAGAAAACTCGAGCAAATCATAAAAGAAATAGACAAAATGAACGAATAAAAAAATAATCTCTCCGCATAAAATGTTGCGTGAGAGATTTTTTTTATTCTTTTAGAGCAACTTGCTTGTTCGTTGGCACGGTAATAGGGGCAGGATTTGCAACGGGAGAGGAAATCAAACTGTATTTCAACGGAAGAGGAGAGGGAAGCGTAATTTTGTCTGCTCTCGTTTTTTCTTTGATGAGTCTCGTTTTTTTACTTTCAGCAAAATCAAAAGAATTTAAACTGCCTAAATTCCTTGGCTTTTTGGTTAGAATAATACGATTTAGCGTAGTTTGCTTGTCTTTCGTTGCTATGTGTTCGGCGGGCGAAAAAATCGTAAAGGACTTTATAGGGATAAATTTTGGCGGAGCAATTTTATTCGTTTTATGCTTGTTTTTTGCCGAAAAATCAAGCGGAATACTTGCTAACGTCAATTTTTTTATCGTTCCCGTTATTGCAACCTTTACCGTAATCGTTTATATGCTCGCAGGAAAAAGTGGAATCGAGGTAGATAGCGTTTCAATTTTTCCTGCTTTTTTGTACGCCTCTATGAACGTTTTTAGCGGTGGAATAATGCTAAGACGAATAGGAAAAAATATGAGCGCAAAACAGAGTGTTATGAGCGCGGTGCTCACCTTTTTGATAGTGGGCGCTCTTATGCTATGTATAAAAAAATCTATTGAAAGCGAAATAAGTTCTATGCCACTCGTTAGCGTTGCAAGAAAGTTTGGAGTGGGAGTATTTGCATTTATTACAGTGTTACTTTCGATATTTACAACTCTTCTTTCCGACGTCAATATTATGTACCCCGAAATTAAGAGGATTATAAAGAGTGAAAGGGTAGCGATTGTGCTTTTCTTGGCGTTTGCAATTATTTCAAGTTTTGCCTCTTTTTCCGAAGTGGTGCAAAAAGGTTATCCTTTGATAGGTTATTCGGGCGTAGTATATTTCACCTACGCCCAAATCACCTTATTTTTGAGTTTTCTTTTCAAAAAACGCCACGAGCGCGTACATACCTCCTGCAAGAGCGCAAAGTATTACGGTGCTACTCATAACTAAATCCAGTTTGAATATTTGACCACCGTATACTATGAGGTATCCCAGTCCCGCTTTTGATACGAGATATTCGCCTATTATACTACCTACCCAAGATAGTCCGACGTTTATTTTGAGCATCGATATAAAAGCGGGCAAACTTGCAGGCAAAACGAGTTTGGTTAAAGTTTGAAGTTTAGTTGCGTGCATGGTGCGCATCAATAAGAGTTTTTCTTTTTCGACGGAGGAAAAGGCGTTCTGCATACTTATCACGGTGATAATTATACATACCAGTACCGCCATAGTAATGATAGCGTTCACGCCCGCGCCTACCCAAATTATTATGATAGGGCCGAGGGCGATTTTAGGTAAGGCGTTGAGTACGACTATATACGGCTCTAAAGTTTCGCATAGCGAGTTCCACCACCAAAATGCAATAGCAATCAAAGTGCCGAAAACGCTTGCGACCAAAAAGCCAACTATGGTTTCGTACAAGGTTACGCCTACGTGGTAAAAAAGCGTGCCGTCGTTGAACAGTTCTATAACGGTATTAATCATCCTTGAGGGCGAACTCATAATGAAAGCGTCGATAATTCCCGTTAGAGCGAAAATTTCCCATAACAAAACGAAGGCTACGAGTATTCCGCACCGCCATAAATTGACGGCAATTTTGTGCTTTTTTATTCCAAGCAAATATTTTTCGTGAGCAATGGAATATTTATTCATTAGGTGTATCTAACTCCTTCCATATTTTTTCAAAGACGGAGGAAAAGAGCGCGCTATTTCTTCTGGAAAGAGGGTCACCATTTCCAAGATTGATATCGAATACTTTTTTTACCGTCGCAGGACGGGGAGAAAGCATTGCGATTCTGTCGCAAAGGCTAATTGCCTCCGAAATATCGTGAGAAATCAGTATGGTTGTGATTTTTTCACTTTTAATAATGTTATAAACGTCGTTTTGCACCGAAATCCTCGTTACGTAGTCAAGAGCGGAAAAAGGTTCGTCAAGTAAAAGAATCTTGGGCGAAAGAGCGAGCGTTCTTATGAGGGCAACGCGCTGTCTCATACCTCCGCTGAGCGAGGAGGGGTGTTTGTCTTTGAATTCGTATAATCCGTACTTTTTCAAAAGGTCCAAAACCCTTTGTTTACTCTCTTGAGATTTATCTTTTTTGAGTTCTAAACCTAAAGTTACGTTTTCGTAAACGGTACGCCACTCGAATAAATGGTCTTTTTGTAACATATATCCCGTATCCGAGCATGCGATAGATATGGGCTTACCCGATAGGGTAATAGTGCCTTTTTCAGGGTAAAGAAGCCCTGCAATTAAGGAAAGTATCGTAGTTTTTCCCGAGCCACTCGGCCCGCATATTCCGAAAAATTCATTTTCGCGGACCGACAACGAGATATCTTTAAGAGCCAGAATTTCGCCTTGTTTAGAGTGGTAGGTATAAGATACTTTGTCAAGTTCGAGAAATGAGTTCATAATCCTCCTTAGCCAGCCTTATTTGCTACGCTGTTATCCACTACGTCCTCAAAGACTGCGCGTTTGGTCATAACGCCCGCGTCAACGATTACGTCTTGAAGTCTTTCAAAGTCCTCTTTTTTCATAACGGGGGTATCCATAAAAGCGTCGATATCTTTGTAACTTTTGATAGCGCTTGCAAGGGTAGCAACGTCCGTTCCGTCAAAAGAACCCTTTAAACTTTCTGCAATTTCTTCGGGTGTGTGATTTTTTACGAAATCCATACCTTTTTTGATTGCGCGCATAAATTTCTCAACTTTGTCGGCGTTGTCTGTGAGATAACTTTTAGTTGCCATAAAAGCAGTGAAAGGCATATCGCCCGCCATTGCGCCAACAGAAGCAACTATGTGACCTTTGCCCGCTAAAACGAAGTTGCTTGCAGCAGGTTCAAACATAGTACAAAAGTCACCCGTACCACCGTCAAAGGCGCTAGTCATAAGGTCGTATTGAACGTCGTAGTTGATAGTGATATTAGTTTTGTCTACGAGATTGTTCTTTTTGAGAGCGTATTCAAGAGCCATAGCCGGAGCGCCTCCACGACGACCGCCAAGAATTTCTTTGTTAGCCATATCACTCCAAACGAAGTTTGGCATTTCCTCTCTTGCTACGATAAAAGAGCCGTCTTTACGGGTGAGTTGACCAAAAATTACGGGGTAGTCGCGTCTGCCTTCGTTGTAGATATAAATGGCAGCCTCCGGACCCATCAAGCCTATATCCGCTTGCCCTGAAATTAGAGCGGTCATAGATTTATCCGCGCCACCGCCGTTAGTGAGTTCTATTTCAAGACCCTCGTCTTCAAAATAACCTTCGCCGATTGCTACGTATAATGGGGCGTAGAAAACAGAGTGGGTTACTTCGTTAAGTCTTATAACGTTATCCTTTTTCTCTCCGCACGCTATAAAGCAGGTGAGAGATAAACAGATAAGTAAAATTACACATATAAATTTTTTCATAATTCCTCCAAAAATGAATTTACTACATAATATTCCTTTTTTTGTGCGGTTGGTGAAAACTCTATCAGTATAAGAAAAAGAAAAGGTCAATTTGGTTTACATTAATTAAAGTTTATGTTATAATAGCCGTTATGAAAAGAGAAATATTTAACGTACCAAACGTATTAACTTTTTTAAGACTTGCCCTCGTGCCCGTGTACTGGATTGCTTATTTTTCTTGGTCGGTGTGGTGGGCTTTCGGCATTTTCGTCCTTGCCTCTTTAACGGACTATTTGGACGGTATTATTGCTCGCAAATTTAATCTCGTTACTAAACTTGGCAAAGTTTTAGACCCGTTTGCAGATAAAATTATGCAAATGTCGGCAATGTTATCGGTAGTTATAGACGGCAAATTGCATTTCATATTTGCTGTGATAATAGTTGCAAAAGAATTGTTTATGATAACTTGCGCAGCCGTGCTTTACGGACGAAAAGTCGTGGTTTACGCAAATATCTACGGCAAAGTTGCTACTGTATATATGGCACTCGGATTCGTTACCTTGTTTACTGGTATCGGATTGAAAAATTCTATGGCGAGCGCGGGAGGAGTAGTAATTACGATAGGCACGGTCCTTCTTGGTATTGCACTCGTTTTATCCGTAGTGGCTTGCGTTATTTATACCGTTATGACGCTTAAGCAATTAAAAGGAAAATTACCCTCTGGAGAAGAGGAAGTCGATATTATTTTTTAGTTAGAGGATTCAATTATGGATATGGCAAAAACTTACGAACCTAAAAGTTTTGAGAAAAAGCTTTACGACAAGTGGCAAGAAAAGGGTTATTTTACCGCGCACGTAGACCCGAATAAGACCCCTTTTACTATCGTTATGCCCCCACCGAACATTACCGGTCAACTTCATATGGGGCACGCCCTTGACGATACTATACAAGATTCCATTATAAGATTCAAACGTATGCAAGGATATTCTACTCTTTGGCTTCCCGGAACGGACCACGCGTCTATTGCTACCGAAGTTAAAATCGTTGAGCAAATGAAACAAGAGGGCATTTCTAAAGCCGATATCGGAAGAGAGGGCTTTTTGGAGCGCGCTTGGGCTTGGAAAGACAAATACGGCGGTAGAATTATCGAACAGTTGAAGTCTTTGGGCTCGTCTTGCGACTGGTCTCGTACTGCGTTTACCATGGACGAGAGATGTTCAAGAGCAGTCAAAGAAGTTTTCGTAAATCTTTATAACAAAGGTCTCATTTATAGAGGGGACAGAATTATCAACTGGTGTCCTACTTGTAAAACCGCATTGTCTGACGCAGAGGTTGAATACGAGGAAATGAACTCCAACCTTTGGCATATAAGATATCCCTCTGCAGACGGAAGTGGAGAGGAAATTATCGTTGCTACCACTCGTCCTGAAACTATGCTTGGTGACACTGCCGTAAGTCGGATCGTAGCCATGTCGTTCTGTGAGCCAAG
>JAZQYG010000181.1:0-8361 GCA_045633305.1 Clostridia bacterium
TTATTTTACAAGAACTTTTTTGAGTTTAGCAAATCTGGGGAGTCCGTCTACGGTAGGTGCTTTTGCCTCGCCTTGAATTAGAGGAAGAGCGTAGTCGATATATTCTTGTGAAAGATAAGTTCCGTCGTTGATTATCCACTCCGCGGGAATCTTTCTTTCGGTGTTAGCAGCAAGTGAAACGTCCATAGTGTCGAGCGTACAAACGTATTTGCCGTCTTTTTCTTCTCTCTTAAATATTACCATCTTGTCGGTCATACCTTCTACTGCGCATTGAACTGCTTTTGCTCCTGCTGCGAAAGCCTCTTCAACGTCGGTAGCAGACGCAAGGTGAGCAGCGCATCTTTGCATAAGACTGAATTCGATAGGTCTAACTTTTACCTTGAGGTTTTCAGATACGAGTGCGCCAAGTCTTGCAGCAAGACCACCAAGTTGAGCGTGACCAAATAGGTCGGTAGCAGAAACGGTTGCCTCGGATACGTATTTGCCTTCTGCAGTTTTGATACCTTCAGAAACTACGGCAATACACTTATTGTTGTTCTTTTCGCAAACTGCTTTTACGTCGGAAAGGAACTTTTCAGTTGAGAAAGGTACTTCGGGAAGATAGATAAGGTCTGCTCCGAGTCCGTCTTTTGCAAGAGCGGCAGCAGCGGTAAGCCAACCTGCGTTACGTCCCATAGCCTCGATAATGGTTACCATACCGGTGTTATAAACCTTTGCGTCAAGGTTGATTTCCATAAGGGTGGTTGCAACGTACTTTGCAGCGCTACCGTAACCGGGACAGTGGTCCGTACCGTAAAGGTCGTTATCAATCGTCTTGGGTACACCCATTACTCTGCACTCCCAACCGGACTGTTGCATGAATTTACTTACCTTGTTGCAAGTATCCATACTGTCGTTACCACCATTGTAGAAGAAATATCTGATATTGTATTTCTTGAATACTTCGAGAAGTCTTTCATAGTCCGCAGGATTATCTTCGTACGATTTGAGTTTGTAACGAACTGAACCGAGAGCAGATGACGGAGTATTTTTCAAAAGCATAAGTTCTTCAATGCTTTCTTCTCCGATATCGTAAAATTCTTCATCAAGAATACCTTTGATTCCGTGTTTTGCTCCGTATACTTTCGTAATACAATCTTGCTTGAGTGCTTCGGTGAAAACGCCTGCTGCACTTGAGTTGATAACCGAAGTAGGTCCACCCGATTGACCGAACATACATGCGCCTACAAGTTTTGCCATAGTATAAAACCCTCCAAAATTTTTTATCTTTAATAAATTTATTTTTTTATTTACTCAAAACGTCTGCCACGTGATAGAGAGAAGAATCAAATCTTTCTTTGCAGTTTAGAGCCTCTTCGATATCTTGGTCGAAAACCTTATTGTTACGTATACCTACGGCGCGGTTAGTTTTGCCTTCTGCAAGTAAATTAACTGCGTGCACGCCGAATTTAGCGGCGAGAACTCTATCCGCCATCGTGGGCATACCACCCCTCTGAATATGACCGAGTACGGTCGTTCTAAGTGAAAGTTTGGTTTTGCCTTCAAGTTGCTTTTTGATATCTTCGGCAGTACCAACGCCTTCAGCAACTACGATTATGTCCGAAGTTTTGCCTCTTTTGAAACCAAGTTCGAGTTTGTTTGCAATAGCGTCGATATTAACGGGAAGTTCGGGTATCAAAATATGTTCCGCGCCACCGGCTACGCCAGCGTACAAGGCAATATCACCACAATTTCTACCCATAACTTCGATAATCGATACTCTGTCGTGAGAAGTCATAGTGTCACGCAAATTGTTAATTGCAGATAACACAGTGTTGACCGCAGTATCAAAACCTATCGTATAATCGGTATATTTCAAATCGTTGTCAATAGTACCCGGTATTCCTACGACGGGCACACCGCAATTTTTTGAAATATCCCTTGCTCCGCGGAAACTACCGTCTCCGCCTATGACCACGAGTCCCTCTATATCGTGCTCTCTCAAAACTTTGGCAGCCTCACGCTGTCCTTCTAACGTGTTAAATTCATCACACCTTGCCGTCTTTAAAACCGTTCCACCTCTATGGATAATATCGGAAACGGAACGACGTTCCATAAGGGAAATCTTGTCGCTAACAAGACCATTGTAGCCGCGCTCAACACCGTAAACGGACATACCCTTGTAGAGTGCCTGTCTTACTACGGCGCGAATTGCAGCATTCATTCCCGGTGCGTCTCCCCCGCTTGTCAGTACCGCTATTCTGCGCATAATGCCTCCCTAATATATTATTTTAAACTTGCCAAAATCATATTGATTTCGTGGCGTAGCCTTATAAAAAATTCATTTATTAGTATATCAAAAACAGTCCGTTTTGACTACTGATTTGCACTAATTTTTGTCAACGTATTTAAAATTAGATTCTCCTATGACCCCTTCGAGAGCCCAGTTCAAAGCCGTTCCCTCTTCCACGGTCATACTACACTTCAAAAGTTTGCCTCCGCTTTGTACGTAAACGGGCATATTACCGGGGTTATCTGCAAAGATTCTACAAAGTTCGGCGTAGATTTCTTCAAAATCATTTTCTATGCGTACGTAAAGTCTTCTGTCTTTTTTGTTTTCAACGATAATACTCTCAACCTTTTTGGGAGTATTCCAAGGAGTAACTTTTCTTACTGAAATGCTCGGCGCTTCGTCCTCGCGATAATTGAGTTCACCCTCGATTTTTACTATGGCGTCGTCAACAAGGTATTGCTTGTATTGCGCGTAGGCTTTTGCAAATAAAACTATTTCTATACTTCCGTAAAAGTCTTCAAGTCTTGCTACGCAAAGTTCAGAACCGGTTTTGGTAACCTTTCTTTTAACTTCACTAAGTATTCCGCCCGTATGAACTATAGTTCTCGTTTGAGTGGGAGCGTTAGAGGCGTGATTATCCTCACCTTCTTCGCCTTCCTCTTTTTCGTCAACAATCATAGAGGTGTTGAAATCGAAATTTTTGAATTCCTCCATATACTCGTTAAGAGGGTGACCCGTGATATATAGTCCAAGCACTTCTTTTTCCATAGTGAGTTTCTCTTTGTCGGGAAACTCTGGTATATTCGGATATTCTATACTTTGTACGTCGTCAAGAGATTCAAAGAAAGAAATTTGTCCAACTTCTTCGTCTTTTTTTGCTCGAACTGCAAGGTCTACCGCCTTTTCGTAAACGTTGAGTAGTTCCGCTCTGGTGTGACCGAAACAATCCATCGCCCCACCTTTTATAAGACTTTCAAGCAATCGCTTATTCAAAACGGTTTTGTCTACTCGCATTGCAAAGTCTTCAAGAGACTTGAACTCCCCGCCTGCTTTACGCTCGGCTATCATACTTTCCATAGCGGCAATACCAACGCCCTTAATTCCAGACAAACCGAAACGAACCTTTCCGTTTTCCACCCTGAACTCGTGCATTGAACGGTTTACGTCGGGAGGGAGTATTTCGATATTCTTTTCTCTCATGTACATTGCATAATGCGAAAGTTCTTTTGCGTTGGTTATTCTGTTATTCAAAATAGACGTCAAAAACTCTACCGGATAGTAGCGTTTAAGATACGCCGTTTGATATGCAAGTACTGCGTACGCCGCAGCGTGAGATTTGTTGAACGCGTAAGATGCAAACGCCGCCATATCGGCGTAAATCTTTTCGGCAACGTCCTCGGGCACTCCTCTTTTGATTGCGCCTTCCGCTTTGCAGTTGCCGTCACTGTCGTAAACGCCGTGCAAGAACTTTTGCTTTTCTTTAGCCATTTCTTCGTGCTTTTTCTTGCTCATCATACGACGAACGTTATCCGCCATACCGAGAGAATAACCTGCTAAACTCTGCACGATTTTCATAACTTGTTCTTGGTAAACTATACAACCGTAGGTAACGTCAAGAATAGGACGGAGTAATTCGTGGTCGTACACGACTGTTTCGGGATTGTTTTTGTTAGAAAGATATTTTGGGATACTATCCATAGGACCGGGTCTATATAGAGAAATACCCGCTATGATTTCCTCAAGTTTTGTAGGACGAAGTTGACCCATAAACTTACTCATACCACCGCTTTCAAGTTGGAATACCGCAACGCAATCTCCACTTGCAATAAGTTCATAAACGGCAGGGTCTTCGTATCCGAGTTTATGGAAATCTATATCAACGCCGTAATCCTCTTTTACGTAGTCGATAGCCTTCTTGATATCGGTTAGCGTTATTAGTCCCAAAAAGTCCATCTTCAAAAGTCCGAGTTTTTCAATCTCGGTCATATTGAACTGCGTAGTTACGTCTTCTCCGCTCTTTGATAGGGGGACGTGGTCGTTTATCGGGTCACGACAAATAACGACACCCGCCGCGTGTTTGGAACAGTTTTTGGGCATACCCTCCACTTTTATTGCCATATCGAGCACTTTGCGAACGGTTGCGTCGTTTTCATAAAGGTCGATAAGTTCACGAACTATAAGTTTTGGGTCTTGTTTTTTTGCTTTACCTAAAACGTCTTCTATGTGAAGTTTGGGCGCGTTAGGCATAAGTTTAGTTATCTTATTCATTTCCGCAAAAGGCACGCTATACACTCTACCTACGTCCTTAATTGCGGCTTTTGCCTTCAAACAACCGAAAGTTATAATCTGTGAAACTTGACTTGAACCGTATTTACGCGTAACGTATTCGATAACCTCTCCACGTCTATCACAACAAAAGTCAACGTCAAAGTCCGGCATAGATACACGCTCGGTATTCAAAAATCTTTCAAAAAATAGTGAATATTTAAGCGGGTCTACGTCCGTGATGCCAGTCGCGTATGCAACTATACTACCTACACCACTACCTCTTCCCGGTCCAACGGGTATACCGTTTTGTTTGGCGTAGTTGATAAAGTCCCACACAATAAGATAATACTCGACGTAACCAAGTTTACTGATAACGCCAAGTTCGTATTCCGCTCTTTCTCTTATTTCGGGAGTGATTTCGGGATATCTCCTTTTGAGACCTGCTTCCATAAGGTCACGGAAAAAGTCGTATGGGGTTTGCCCCGTTTCGGGAATATATTTAGGAATCAAATATTCGCCGAACTTTATATTAACGTTACACTTTTCGGCAATTTCAAGCGTGTTGGAAAGAGCCTCTGGGTACGCGGAAAAAAGTTCGTACATCTCGTCGTAATCTTTGAGATAATACTGATTAGAATCAAAACGAAAATGGGTTGGGTCGTCCATAGTGGACGCCGTTTGCATACACAACAAAACCTCGTGCATTTCAGAGTCCTCTTTGTTGATATAATGCACGTCGTTAGTTGCAACGATTTTTACGCCTATTTCCTCTGCAATTCTGATAAGTTCAAGGTTAACCGCGCGTTGTTCGGGCAAGCCTTGGTCTTGAAGTTCTATATAAAAATCGCCTTCCGCGAACATACTTTTAAGTAGTTTTGCCTCTTCAAGAGCACCGTCATAGTCACGAGCGAGAATCTTTTGAGGAATAGAACCACCTAAACACGCGGATAAACAAATTAATCCCTCGCTATGCTCCTTTAAAAGATTATAGTCTATTCTCGGTTTGTAATAAAATCCTTCGGTAAAAGCCAAAGAATCAAGTTTTATGAGGTTTTTGTAACCGATATCGTTCTTTGCAAGAAGAACGAGGTGAAAATACTCCCCGTTTTTGACAGCCTTTTTGTCGTGCATATTCTCCGTCGTGTAAAACTCGCAACCGATTATAGGTTTAATACCTGCATCTTTTGCCGCCATTACGAATTGAATAACGCCGTACATAACGCCGTGGTCCGTTATTGCCACCGCGTTCATATTCTTTTGTTTGCACGCGTCGAAAATTTTGCCTATTCTGGCCGCGCCGTCAAGTAGACTGTATTCAGTATGGACGTGAAGATGTACGAAATCTCCCATATTATTCTTCCTCTGCAATCGATATAATTTTTCTTAATCTGTGGTTTATGCAACTTTTAGTAACGCCGAGTTTTTCGGCAAGGGTTTCAAGTTTTTCTTCAGGTTCAAGTAAACGAAGTTCGGCAACCTCTTTGAGCGAGTCGGAAAGAAGATTAAATTTGCCTGATTCTTTCAATTTTTCTATCGCCGATATTTGTTTTTGGGCAGCCTCGACGGTTTTGCCTATGTTTGCTACAACGCAGTTTGATTTTCTGTTTTCGTTATTTCTAACCGAACGATACACTTTGAGGTTTTGAACGCCAAGCATAGCCTCTATAGCGCCGATATAGGCAAGTATATCGCTTATCGTTTCGCTTTCTTTGATATAAACGACTGCCAGTTCTTTTCTTTCAGCAAGTTTACATTTAAAACCAACCTCGTCCAAAAACTCTTTGAAATTTTGAGCAAACGATTCGTTTCCGAATACGAATTCGAGCAAATACGAGCCTTTTTCCTCCTCGGGAATAAACACGCTACCACAAGACAAAAATATACCTGCAAGATAGGCTTTTTTTATCTCGTCAGAGCGCAAAACAAAGTTAGGAATATGACTGCATATATCGGTAATTTTATCCTCGGAAAACGTTACTATTTCGTTTTGGGTAAGAAAGGTCTTTGCTCTCTCTCCTTGCAAGGTAAGATTGTACACCTTGTGGCTATTGAGTCCTTTGGTGTTTTCAGGAGTTAGTTCTGCGCCCGAAAACAGCAGTCTTGCAAGCATAAAGGAGGCAACCTCAAGAATATCGGTGGTCATCATCAAACCTATTTTCTTGCCCGACACCAAAAGTGAAAGATTACCCCTTGCAAAACCCGCAACGAGCCCAGTGTTATCAAACTCTTCCGCTGAAGATATTATTTCTAATTTTACTTTGTCTGAAAAATTCATTTTCCTTTCCTTGAGCGAAGTACGGGCGCGCCGTGAAAATTAACCACCCTATTCGTAACGTCGAAATCTTTTATATAATCCAAAACGAGAGACACCTCACCCACTCTATCCGCGCTATGCGCGTCGGAGTCGGCAATAAATGTAACGTCGGTTTTTAAAATTTCTTCAAATTCTTTCTTGGTTGGATTGATTCTCTTGCCGTTTAGTTCAAGGTAAGTACCAAAAGAGGCGCACGCCTCGGCAACGGGTTTGACCTCGACTAAAAGTCCGTAATTTATATGTGAGAGAATATCGATAGGATATTTCTCTATTGCTTTTACAAAAGCGTCGGTTGCTCTTGCGCGCATACCCGAAGTCGTTTTGCCAAAAAGTTTATTATGTAAACTACTGTAATGATAGGTAAAAAAGTCTGAAAATTTCCTCGGCCAAACGGCTTTATGATAACCTGCAACGATAATATCAAACCACTCTTTGTTTTCCTCGGTAATATCCACGCTACCGCCAAGACCGTTGATATTCGCCTCAACGCCGAGCAAAATTTTTATATCTGGAAATTCTTCTTGAAGAAGTTTGACCTCTTCTCTCATTTGAAGAACTTTTTTGGGTCTAAGACCAAAAACCACGTGTTTGAGTCCGTGGTCGGTGATTGCTATTTCTTTTAGTCCCTTATTGATTGCCGAAAGTACGTTATCACGAATAGTACCCTCTCCGTGACTAAAAATGGTATGGGTATGATAATCACCGTAAAGTTTCATCAAATTCTCCTAAAAATTTTATCTCCGCATAAAGAGTTTTGCCAAATTGTTCTTTTACTCTATCTTTTGCAAGTTTTATAAGAGCGACTACGTCCTTTGCCGACGCGCCCCCTCTATTTACGATAAAGCCTGCGTGCTTTGTGGAAATTTCCGCACCACCGACTCTCGTGCCTTTTAGCCCTGCCGTATCTACGTAATAGCCCGCGGATACACCGTCTTCGGATAAAAAAATACAACCTGCCGAGCGCATTGAGAGTGGTTGGGAGTTATTGCGAGCCTCTTTCATGCCTTTAATTCTTGCAAGGACGTGCTCTTTGCGTTCTCTTTTTAGTTTAAGCGTAGCAGAGAGCACTACGCTACCCTTTTTAATTCCGCTCTTTCTGTACGAAAACTCGGGGGTAAAATCAATCGTATTGCCGTCTTGCCAAACTTTAACCGATTCTACGCACTCACCTATAGTTTGACCGTACGCCCCTGCGTTCATAACTATTGCTCCGCCTAAACTTGCAGGGATTCCTTGAGCGAACTCGAGCCCCGACAAACTTTCTTTTGCCGACTGCAAACAAAGCGCGGGGAGTCTTGCTCCGCAACTAGCCGTTATCCTGTCGCTCGATACTGTAAATTCATCAAGTCTACGAGTGATAATTATCACTCCGTCAAAGCCTTTATCGCTTACCAAAACGTTACTTCCGCATCCTAAAATCTCAACTTTATCCGAGCGAGTTTTGGCAAGGTCTAAACTTTGTATAAGTTCGCTCTCCGACTTTGGGAAAAGCATAAGTTTAGCCTTT
>JAZQYG010000182.1:0-1828 GCA_045633305.1 Clostridia bacterium
CTCGTTCAACGGTTGGCACGGTAACTGAAATATACGATTATTTTAGACTTTTGTACGCGAGAATAGGCGTTCCCCATTGTCCCGTTTGCGGAAAGAGGATAGAGCGTCAGTCGATTGACCAAATAACTTCCAAAATTATAAGTTATAACGAAGGCGCGAAAATTATCGTTAGCGCTCCCGTTATAAGAGGAAAAAAGGGTGAATTTTCTAAACTTTTAGATAATTTCAGAAAGAGTGGATACGCAAGAGTGAAAATCGACGGTGAGATAATTAATCTTGACGAAGATATTAAACTTGAAAAGAATATTCGTCACTCGATATCCGTGGTAATTGATAGACTTATTAATAAAGAGGGTATACTAACTAGACTTACCGATAGTATAGAAACTGCACTCAAACTTGCCGAAGGTTTAGTAACGGTTGACGTTGACGGAAAAGAGGAACTTTTTTCCACTCTTTACGCTTGTGTCGATTGTGGAATAAACATAGAAGAATTAGAGCCGAGATTATTCAGTTTTAATAGCCCTTTCGGTGCTTGTCCCGATTGTAACGGACTTGGATTCAAGGAAGAAATTGACGTTGATAAAGTAGTCAAAGACAAGAGTAAATCTATAGCCGAAGGCGCATTTAACGTAGGCGGTTGGAATATGGAAGGGGCTAGAATTGCTATGGGCATATTCGAGGCACTGTCCAAGCACTACGGTTTTAGTTTGTTTACTCCGGTTGGAGAACTTCCCGAGGATATTTATAATATGCTTTTGTATGGTAACCAAGGCGAAAAGATAGAAATGAAATATTCTACCAAGTACCATACCACGACTTATAGTTCAAGTTTCGAGGGTGTTATCAATAATCTGGAGAGAAGATACAGAGAAACCACTTCGGAGTATATGAGAGGCGAACTTTCTAAACTTATGGTGCTCAAACCTTGTCCCACGTGCGGTGGCAATAGGCTCAAAAAAGAGGCTCTTGCAGTTACCGTTGGTGGGAAAAATATAAAAGAAGTTACCGATTTACCCGTTATTGATATACTTGATTTTATTCAAAATCTTACCCTTTCCGAGCGTGATAGGATAATTTCGAAGGCTATCGTAAAAGAAATAGTAGCAAGACTAACCTTTTTAAAAGAGGTTGGACTTGGATATTTGACTCTTTCAAGGTCTGCTGGCACTTTATCTGGCGGTGAATCACAAAGAATAAGACTTGCAACTCAAATAGGTAGTGGACTGACTGGGGTTTTATATATTTTAGACGAGCCGAGTATAGGTTTGCATCAAAGAGATAACGGCAAACTTTTATCTGCCCTCAAAAATTTAAGAGATTTAGGCAATACTCTTATAGTCGTTGAACACGACGAAGAAACTATGCGTGAGGCGGACTATATCGTGGATATAGGACCGGGAGCGGGAATCCACGGTGGTGAACTCGTTGCGCAAGGTAGCGTTCAAGATATAATAGCGTGCAAAGAATCTTTGACCGGTCAATATCTTTCGGGAGATAAAAAGATAGAAATTCCCGACGTTAGAAAAAGCGCGGACGGAAGATTTTTGTGCGTAAAAGGGGCAAAGCAGAACAACTTAAAGAATATTGACGTATCAATTCCCGTTGGACTGCTTACCGCAGTGACAGGTGTGTCGGGCTCGGGCAAAAGCAGTCTCGTCAACGGTATACTTTATCCCGAACTTGCCGAAAGACTCAACGGCGCGAAGAAGGTAGTAAGTGGCAAATGCGACGAGATAACGGGCGTTGAATATTTTGACAAAATAATTGCAATCGACCAAAGTCCTATCGGTAGAACGCCACGCTCGAATCCTGCAACTTACACGGG
>JAZQYG010000183.1:0-5655 GCA_045633305.1 Clostridia bacterium
ATGTCGATGTATGCTCTCGTTGCGCTATTGTTTTTGATGACCATTTTTTCTCAACCTTTATGGATGTGGGTGGTTAAAAAGTTTGACAAACGTATCGCCGTGCTTTCCGGTCTTTTGACTATGATTATCGGAATCGTTTATATACTTTTCCTCTTTATCACGAGAGAGAGTATATCCACTACGACTATGACCGTGATGCTTATACCCGGACTTGCTTTTGCCGGTGGGGGTATGGGCGCTTTGTATTCAATGCCGACGGGTATGCTTGGCGACGCTATCGCCGTAGAAAAAATGCATACAAAAGAGGATAACACGGCAACGTATACCGGTTTTATGACCTTTGGTAATAAACTTTCTCAGTCCGTTGCCCTTCTTATAATCGGCGTTATGCTTGACCTCATAGGCTTTCAAGAAGGCTCTGCGACGCAAGAGATAGGCGTTCAGTGGGGACTTGGTTGGATAGTGTTCGGCGGAATACTTGCTGCTTTAATCGGAGGATTTATATTCTACTCAAAATACGACTTGAAGAAAAAAGACGTTCCCGACCTTGACGGGATTAGCGTGGAAGAAGACGACAAAACCGTTATAGTCGGTAGCGACGAATCTTTTGAATAGGTGAATTATGTTTGGAGTAGTTGCAGTCAGCGACGTTGAGGTGCTTACCAAACTTGCAAAAGAGTGTGGAGGAGAATATTTGCCTAACTGTACTCTTAACACCGTGCTTATAGTAGGAGATATTCCTTGTGGCATATGTATGATGCGATATACAACTAGCCAAAAGATAAGACTTGAGTGGGTAGGCGTGCGCGAGGATATGAGAGGTAAAGGCTACGGAGACTTTTTGACGAGAGCCTCTATCAATAAAGCAATCGATATATCGAAATTTATTGAAATAGGTTACGTGGACGATTATTTTTTGAAATTCGGTTTCACAAAAGAGGGAGACGTGATGAGCATTGAAAGCGAGAAGGTGTTTTTTCCGTCTAAATGCAATCATCACCAAGGCTAAAACGATTTACTTTTAAGAATAATTATAGTAAGATATTTATTTGAACGACATAGTTTTTCGGAGGAGAAAAATGGCTGAAAAATATTATATAACTACACCGATTTATTATCCGAGTGGCAAATGGCACCTCGGTACTTGTTATACCACCGTTATTTGCGATGCGCTTGCGCGTTTCAAACGTATGCAAGGCTACGACGTATTTTATTTAACGGGCACGGACGAGCACGGACAAAAAATCGAACAAAAAGCAAAGGAGGCTAATCTTCCTCCCAAGGCTTTCGTTGATAAACAAGTGGCGACGCTCGTTGATTTGTGGAAACTTTTAGATATATCCTACGACAAGTTTATTCGTACGACGGACGACGAGCACGTTAGCGCTGTTAAAAAGATTTTTAACAAACTTTACGAGCAAGGAGATATTTATAAAGGGGAATACGAAGGTTGGTATTGCGTACCTTGCGAGTCTTTCTGGACGGAAACTCAACTCGTAGACGGGAAATGCCCGGACTGCGGAAGAGAGGTAAAAAAGACCAAAGAAGAAAGTTATTTCTTCCGTATGACAAAATATCAAGATAGACTTATAAAACTCATAGAAGAAAACGAGGAGTTCTTGCAACCGAAGAGTAGACGTAATGAAATGCTCAACAATTTCCTTCGCCCCGGTCTTCAAGATTTAGCCGTTTCGAGAAATTCGTTCAAGTGGGGTATTCCCGTAGAGTTTGACCCCGAACACGTAGTATACGTATGGCTCGACGCGCTCACCAACTATATCACCGCGCTTGGATATATGAGCGAGGACGATAGTAATTTCAAAAAGTTCTGGCCTGCGGATTTGCATCTTATCGGAAAGGAAATCGTTAGATTCCACTCCATAACTTGGCCTGCAATCCTTATGGCTCTCGATATTCCTTTGCCTAAACAAATTTACGGACACGGTTGGCTCACTCTTGGCGGAGATAAAATAAGCAAGAGCAAAGGTAATATCATTGACCCCGTTGAACTATCTGCAAGATTTGGGGTAGACGCAATAAGATATTTCCTTTTGAGAGAAGTGCCTTTTGGTCAAGACGGTATGTACACAAACGAATCGCTTTTGATGAGAATCAATAACGACCTTGCAAACGACCTTGGCAACCTCGTTTCACGTACCGTTGCTATGGTAAGTCAATACTTTGACGGTGTTATTCCCGAGCCTAAAGGAGAGGAAAACGAGTTTGATAAAGACCTTGCTAATATTGCAAACGGACTTTATGAAAAGGTGTCTCTCGCTATGGACAAACTCAACGTTCCCGACGCACTCGTTGAAATTTGGAAATTGATATCCAGAGCAAATAAATATATAGACGAAACTATGCCTTGGGCGGTAAACAAACAAGGGGACAAGGAAAGATTGTCAAGAATAATGTATAATCTTTGCGAGGCGATAAGAATATCCGCGGTGTTCTTGCAACCCTATCTCACCAGTACTCCCGACAAAATTTTCTCCGCTCTTGGAACTAAAGACAATGAAAAAGATTTTGCAAGCGTAGTATTCGGCAAAGGTTCTTTTGGAACGAAAGTAGAAAAAGGCGCGCCCTTATTCCCCAGAATCGACGTCAAAAAGGAACTCGAGGCTATGGAAAAACGCGCGGAAGAACTCAAAAACGCTGACCAAAAGAAGGAAGAGAAGGTAGAAAAAGTGGAAGAAAAAATAGAAGAAAAAACTGAAATCACGATAGACGAATTTGCAAAGGTTAAACTTGTATCGGCAAAGATTCTTTCTGCCGAGCCCGTTGAAAAAGCGGATAAACTTTTGAAACTTTCGGTTGACGCGGGAGAGGCTGAGCCTCGCACCGTAGTTAGCGGTATTGCAAAACATTTCACTTGCGAAGAGCTCGTAGGCAAAAACGTAGTGCTTGTTGCCAACTTAAAACCTGCAAAACTTCGTGGAATAATGAGTCAAGGTATGATTCTTTGCGCAGAGGATAGCGACGGTACTCTTCGTTTGATCGCGCCAAACGGTGATACAACTCCTGGTAGCGAGGTAAGATAGTTGATAGACACTCACGCTCACTTAAACGACGAGGAGTTATCGTTTAGAGCAGATGAAATTATTGCAAACGATTATCTTGAGTATATAATCGTACCGGGATACGACTTTGAGAGCAGTAAACTTGCTTTAAGCCTTGCAAATAAATACGAAAAGGTTTACGCAACGCTTGGGTGTCACCCTCACGACGCGGAAAAGTTTACTCAAAGCGAGTACGACTTCTATCTTGAAAAAGCGAAAGAGAAGAAGGTCGTTGCAATAGGTGAGATAGGACTTGATTATTACCGCGATTTGTCCCCAAGAGATATACAAAAAGAGGTATTCATAAAACAGATTGAACTTGCAGACAAGGTCAAACTCCCTATCGTTTTGCACGTGAGAGATGCGTATAAAGATACTCTCGATATTTTGTCTAATAATAAAGACAAACTCAATAGCGGAGTACTTTTGCACTGTTATAGCGGTTCAAAAGAACTTGTGAGAGAGTTTATGAAATTCGACGCATATTTTGCTTTTGGTGGCGCGGTTACCTATAAAGGTGCCAACAAAGCGGATATAATCAAAAGCGTGCCTATGGATAGACTTTTGCTTGAGACGGATTGCCCGTATATGACGCCCGTTCCCTATCGAGGCAAGACTAACGAACCAAAACTTATTGAACATACGGCAATATTTATTGCAAGCGTTCTTGGAATACAAGAGGCGGAACTTGAAAAAGTTGCCACGGAGAACGCAAAACGGTTTTTTGGAATAAAGTAGTAAGCGTTTTGCTTTATACAAGTATTAAGACGAGAGAAGGGGAGCATACGCTCCCCTCGTTTTACCGCTTGCGCGGTTCTTTCGTACTTCAAGAATTTATCTTTTGTACGATAATAGTTTAAATAAAAGTGTGATTATTATACACTAAAAAGGAAAAAGTGAAAGATTTTCAATTTTTAAAAAAATACGGACAAAATTTTTTATCCGACAAAAATCTTTTGTCCGCAATAGCAACCGACGGCGAAGTGGACGCAAGTGACGTCGTTTTGGAAGTAGGTCCCGGGGCGGGCGCGCTTACCGAGGCTTTGCTTGATAAATGCGGAAGACTAGTATCCGTAGAAATTGACGATAGACTTATTCCCGTTTTAGAGGAAAGATTTAAGGGGCGGGATAACTTTACTCTCGTAAACGCCGACGTTATGAAACTCTCAAACCAAGAGATTGAATCGCTCGTTGGCAAAGATTTTAGAGTGGTGGCTAATATTCCTTACTATATAACTACCCAACTTATTATGCGCTTTTTAGAAAAAGAGCCTCGAGCAAAAAGCATAACCGTTATGGTGCAAAAAGAGGTAGCAGAAAGACTTTGCGCAAAAGCAGGGGAGGAAGCGTACGGCGTAATAAGCGTAGCCGTGGCGCTAAGAGGCAAAGCCAAAATTACCAGAAACGTTGGAAGAAAAATGTTTTTCCCTGTACCCGAAGTAGATTCGGCAGTCGTTCATATAACGATAGAAAATGAGGAAAGCGAGCAAATACTCGGTGTAATGAAATTAGTGCGCGCGGGATTTGCTATGCGTAGAAAAACGCTCCGCAATAACCTCGTAAAAGGAGCAAACGTATCCCCTGAAAAGTTCGATTTCGCTATAAGCGAGATGGGACTTCCTCAAGATATAAGAGGTGAAAAACTTTCTCCTGAACAGTTTACTAGACTCTACGAACTTCTGAAATAATTTCTACCTGTAGCTCAGTTGGATAGAGCGTAAGACTCCGACTCTTAAGGTAACTGGTTCGACTCCAGTCAGGTAGACCAAAAATCGACAAGTTTTAATGAAACTTGTCGATTTTTACTACTTCACTCTTACTTCTTCACTTTTCACCCTTACTTCTTTGTTGTTCCCACTATAAACTCTATCATATCCAAAGTGTAACAGTTTTCGTTATATTTTGCTTTACAGTAACAAAATTTGTTACTGTAATATTTATTAACTTTTATTTATCTCGTATACTTTGGTTAAGCGCACGCGCGTGCTTGCTTTACTTGACAAAAGTCGTAGACAGATGTAATATATAAAGTAATTATTATAACTTAAAGAGAAGAGGAAAAAATGCAATTTTTGAAAAAACTTTGTTCAAAAGAAAAAGAATTTTTGCGCAGGATAATTTGCTTGTGCGCGGGCGTGATTCCAGTTATTTTGATGATTGCTCTTATGTTTACGCCGTTTATCGGTTATCCTACGTTACAAATCGTAGGCGGGCAATACGTTGATACGGCTCTGCTTGCTCCTTCGAGCGGACTTACTATTAACGAGTCGATGGATTCCGTCCTTGACGGAATTAGCGCTATCGCAAGCGTTTTGTTCTTCGTAGTGCTAGGACTTATAATTGTTGTTTGTATAATCTTTGCATTGAACGTGCTTAAATTCTTCCGTGGACGTGGGGAAAAGAAGATTTCCAAGTCTACTATAGTATTATTGACTATCACGTCGGTGTTTAGTGCAATTTATATGATAGCAAGTTTGGTCGTACCCATGGTTAGCGAAGGATTCGGCGGTGTTTTGAAATCTGCTGGAGGGGCGTCGATTCCTTTTATAATTGCAATTATAGTTGACGTTATCTACGCTATTTTTAGAGGTTTCGT
>JAZQYG010000184.1:0-3220 GCA_045633305.1 Clostridia bacterium
ACGACATGGCTACGATCCGACTTATTTTTAATTAATAAACAATCATAGTAAATCAAAATTTGAATATAATGTTTCGAAGGTGATAAAATGATTGTTTATAAAGTAAAAAAAGACGAAACGCTATCAACAGTTGCAAGAAAGTTCAATCTTTCGGTTGAATCAATAAAACACGATAATAACTGGAGTGGGGAAATTTTTGAAGGAGCAAGACTCCTTATTCGCGAATCCGGCAAACTTCACAAAGTAAAACCATTTGAAAAAATATCTGATATCGCAAAACTTTACGATATTTCAGTATCCTCACTAATGAGCGAAAATTTCCTTTCAAAACCATACGTATTTGCAGGTCAAACCTTAATAATTCCAGAAAATAATGGCTAAAAAACTTTTAAGAGCGGCTATGCTCGTCACTTCGCTTTCAGTAATAACGAGAATCCTATCTTTTCTTTTTAGAATTTATCTATCAAGAACGATAGGCGCGGAAAATTTGGGAATTTATCAAATATCCCTTTCCGTTTTCTTTTTGTTTGCAACTTTAACTGCGGGTCTTCCTTTGACTGTATCGAGAAAGATTGCAGAACAAAAAGTTTTGTCCAACAAAAATGCAGAGCGTTCAATACTCTCTTCCGCCCTTATTTTAGGAATCGCTTTAAGCGTATGTATAGTTGCTCTACTATACGCATTTTCAAATAACCTCACCTTCTTGTTTTCTGACGAAAGATGTCTGCCTTTATTTTTAATATTACTCCCCTGTTGTATATCAACGTCAATTTATGGAATTATCCGAGGTTGGTTTTGGGGAAATCAAAACTTTTCGGTGTTTTCTTTTACCGAATTTTTTGAGTGCATAATTAGAATTTCACTTGGTATACTTCTCGTTAGCGGTGTAATTGCAGGCGCAGGAGGAGCATACGGTACCGCTCTTTCCTTCACGATTGCCGACGTTCTATGTACGGTTATTCTATGCGTTTTATTCATAATTCACGGCGGTAGACTTGCTCGTCCAACAGCTATTAAAAACGTAGCAAAAACGGCAGTTCCTCTGACCGCGGTACGACTTTACAGTTCTCTTATTAACTCTTTGGTTGCAATAATCGTTCCAGCTCGACTTATTGCAAGCGGAATCGAATCGAGCATAGCCGTTGCTGAATTTGGCAGAGCAATGGGTATGGCTATACCTCTGCTTTTATCCCCATCTACCCTGACCGGCGCAATTGCAACCGTACTTGTTCCAGAACTAGCAAGACTTAAAACTAGTTCAAAAACGCGCGAACTAAAAGAAAAATCGGAAAGCAGTATCGTCATTTCCATAATTTGCGCATTTTTGTTTATGGTAATATTTTTACCAGTAGGCGAAGAAATAGGCATACTTTTTTACCGAGATGAAGTTGCGGGTAAATTCGTCAGTTACGCCTCGATAATTATGATTCCTATGGCAATAAGCGGAATAACTTCCACCATGCTCGACTCGTTAGGACTTGAAATGAAAACTATGCGAAATTACGTTATAAGTTCTTTACTTATGTTAGTTATATTATTTTTAACCCCATCATTAGTTGGCACTTACGCTATAGCATTAGGTTTTGGCATAAACTATTTAACTACGTCTATTTTAAATCTTGCCATCTTAAAAAAGAAAATCAATCTATCTATCAAAAAAATCATAGAAGTGCTTTTTTGTGTAGGTATAACGACGGGTGTATGCTCATACGGAGGAATTTTTATAAAAAATATCACTTCTTCCTTACCTCTTGTCCTAAATATTATTATACCTTCTATTTTTAGCGTGACTTTCTTCTGTATAACAATACTTTTATACGGATACGTAGAAATAGAAATTTTTGCCCGCAAAAAAGAAAAAGTCGGAAAAATTCCGACTTAACTTAATCATTTACCTTGCATATATTCAATTGCCTTTTTTGAGGCGTCCTTTACTGAATTTCCTGAGCCTCGAGCGGATTTATAATCAAAACTCTCCGCATAACAGTTTAAATCCTTACGAACTTTTGTTGAGAAGTTTTGATTAATCGTGATTACGTCTTGAACGTATTTTGAAGAAAGTGAACCTTTTAGTTCGTTCTTTTCAAAAAGCAAAGCCGTGTGAGGTAAACAAAAAAACTCTTGCGCTAAAAATTTTTGTTTGAACTCCTCTTCTTTATACATTTGGCTAACAAGTCCCGCTATTTCATCAAGCGCCCTATCTACGTATTCACAAATAAAACAAGTTTTTGACAACTTTTCTATTTGTTTAATCATGGATTTTGCGCCCTTTCCTTTCAAATCATTTTGAATCGTTTCAAGGCGAGTTTCAAGCATAAGCGCAAGAGACAAAGATTGTTTTTCTTGCGATAACATTTCAAGATGTTCTTTACAAAACCCTTTTTCGTTGGTCTCAATTCTCGTTTCGGGATTCATAATGCCCTCTTCGTATAAAAACCAAACGGCTTTTTTCGCATATCTTGCCTTTAACCTACATATAGGACAACCGCAAACTTCGGAAAATACTTCGTTCACGGGTATTTTATGTATGCTTTCCATATTAACTCCTATAAAAAAGAGACAGTTAAACTGTCTCGTGAATTCAAATTGCTGTGCCGTCTTATTTTGACAGTCTCTACCGAAACGGTACGCAAACAGGTAACTCCCTCGAAGCTTCCCTATGGCACACACCAAAATCTGCTTAATGCTGCTGTCGTCAGACCCTGACATGGTTCACAGCATGATATTGCATAGGACCCCGTTATCAACGTCCCTTGAGTGCGCCTGCTTTCCATAAAGAAAGCCTAGATAAGACTGATACGTCCTGCTATAGCGGATTGCAGGTTACAGGGCACCGCTAGCTCCCCACTTAGCACAGCGAAAGTAGTATACCCTAAAATCAAAATAAAATCAAGGCTTTTTTTACTAAATTTCCTTTCTATCGTTCATTGCGCGCATCAAAGTTATCTCATCAGCGTATTCTATGTCGGAATTTGCCGGAATACCGCTACCAAGTCTAGTAACTTTAACGCCAAGGGGTTTTAATAGTCTAGAAATATATAACGACGTTGCCTCTCCGCTTGCATCTAAATTTAGAGCCATAATAACTTCCTTCACCCCGTCAAGACGTTTCAAAAGTTCAGCAACTTTTATATCGTCTGGACCAACCCCCGAAAGAGGGTCTAGAGTGCCGTGAAGAACGTGATAAACGCCCTTAAAATCTTTAAGTTTTTCCATAGCG
>JAZQYG010000185.1:0-9751 GCA_045633305.1 Clostridia bacterium
TTTTGGTAAGAATAGGCGTATTGACGAACTTTGATAAAGGTGTTTTGCATTATATCTTCGGCAAGCCCTCTATCTTTCAAAATAGAATAAGCGCAATAAAAAACGGCTTTTTTAGAGTAGTTATAAAGATACTCAAAAGCACCCTCGTCGCCACGTTTGAGAGCGTCGAGAGCGGAGTCTGGGGTATATTCGCTTTGTTGTTTGCCTGCTTTTTTGAGTACTGCTACGTTTTGTTCGTCTGAATTCATAAGCTACCTATTTCCCCTTTGTCCCCTGCGGAGGACCGCAGGGAGGGGAACAAGAGAAAAAGGATAAGAGTTTATACTCTTAATAACTAAACATTTAAGACGGGGACTTTATTTGAAAAATTTAACGTTTATATTCAACTTTATAAAATTTTTCCCCTTCACCGTCGTCTTTATAGAGTTCGAATCTATCACTCCACTCACGAACTTTGATATCGGGATAAATTTTACTTCTATATTCTATAGGGTAGGGAGAAGAGGTGTTTACAAGTTTTCTCTCTTCTTGTTTGAATTCGGGTTTGGTTGAAAGTTCTTTTTTAGTTCTACTCGAAATTCCAGAAAAAACGGTTTTAAAAGGGGTAATTATAAGTTTTCTAATAGTTAAAATTAAAGAGCACCCTAAGCATAGACCTATCCCACATAGATATAGGGTACGGTCTAAGCCGGGCGCGTTTACGTCAAAGCCTGCAAATTTAGAAAGAAGAGCGCCCAAGAGAATAAATAGACCGGGTATATAAAGGTGGAAAAAGACAATGATTTCTCCAACTGCTCGAACTATTATTCTAAACAGCCAAAAAAGTATCTTTATTCCAAATACCAAACCGGTAACTATTAAGGTGAGCGCTCTACCCATTTTAGTTTGCTACGATATTGATAAGTCTTGAAGGAATTACGATTACCTTGCGGACGGTGAGTCCTCCGATAATTTCTTTAATTTCCTCCATTTCGAGTACTTGTTTTTCGAGTTCTTCTTTGGAAAGAGAACTGGAAACGGTGATTTTGGTACGCATTTTGCTATTCAACTGAACTGCAAGTTCAACTTCGTCCTTTACCATATACTCTTGATTTGCAACGGGGAAGGAGTGGTGAAGTATAGGATAAGAGCCACCGAGTTTTTCGTTGAGTTCTTCCGTAAAGTGAGGAGCAAAGGGCGCAAGTAAGTCGATAAGAGTGCAAACGGTATCGCGCAAGAATCCGTCCGAATCTCCGTCGTAACGAGTAATTGCGTTGGTAAGTTCCATAATACGAGCAATTGCAGTGTTGAAGGAGAATATTTCGGTATCTTGAGTAACTTTTGCAATCGTGGTATGGAGAATATAACGGAGTTCTTTTTCTTTTGCTCCGATATCTTGTTTGCCGTTAGTTTTAGTAAGAGCGTTTTCAACTATACGCTCAACTCTTTCAAAGTATTTTGAAAGGGCGCGTATACCTTCGTCACTCCAAGGTCCGCCTTCGATATACGAAAAACCGAACATAAGATACATTCTGAATACGTCCGCGCCGTATTTTGACACGAATTCGTCGGGAGAAACGACGTTACCCCTTGATTTACTCATCTTGTATCCGTCGGGGCCAAGGATTAGTCCTTGGTGAACGAGAGAGGTAAAAGGTTCGTCAAAGTTCAAATATCCCATATCACGGAGGGCTTTGGTTACGAATCTTGCATATAATAGGTGCATACAAGCGTGTTCCGCGCCACCGATATATTTATCTACGGGGAGAATTTCGTTGATACGGTTCGTGTCGAAAGGTTTATCTGAATTTTTGTTATCAGCGTAACGCAAGAAATACCAACTCGAACAAACGAAAGTGTCGAGGGTATCAGGGTCACGACGAGCGGGCTTTCCGCAAATAGGACAAACGGTATTCATAAATCCTTCGTGTTTGAGAAGGGGAGACCTTCCGTCGGGGGTAAAGTCTACGTCGTAGGGTAGTTCAACAGGTAAATCCTTTTCGGGAACGGGTACTTCACCACAATGCTCACAGTGGATAATAGGAATAGGCGCGCCCCAGTAACGTTGTCTTGAAATGAGCCAGTCACGGAGTCTGTAATTAGTTTTGAGTTCGCCTTTTGAAATAGTTTCAAGTTTTTTAACGATAGCCGTTTTTGCATCTTCGCTAGTGAATCCGTCGAATTCTCCGCTGTTCACCAAAACTCCAAGTTCGGTAAAAGGAAGTTCGTCGCAAGAGCCGTCGCAAGAGCGAATAACTCTCGTGATTTCAAGGCCGTATTTATTTGCAAAAGCAAAGTCTCTTTCGTCGTGTGAAGGAACGCCCATAACTGCGCCCGTGCCGTAAGAGTAGAGTACGTAATCGGCAATCCAAATAGGAACTTTTTTGCCGTTGATGGGATTGATAGCGTACGCTCCCGTGAATACGCCACTCTTTTCTCTCGTGGTGGATTGACGTTCTATTTCGCTTGCGGTTTGCGCTTGCTTTTTGTACGCTTCTACCGCCTCTTTTTGTTCGGGAGTGGTTATTTGGTCAACGAGAGGATGCTCGGGAGCAAGAACGACGTAAGATACGCCGAAAAGGGTGTCCGCTCTCGTAGTGAATACTCTGAAAGAACCGCCTTTTTCCATTTCGAATTCAATTTCGCCACCGGTGGATTTACCTATCCAGTGTTTTTGCATAAGTTTGGTCTTTTCGGGCCAGTCAAGTTTGTCAAGGTCGGAGAGAAGTTCTTCCGCGTAATCGGTTATCTTGAAAAACCATTGAGTAAGGTTCTTGCGGATAACGGTGGAATTACATCTTTCGCAAACGCCGTCGATAACTTGCTCGTTAGCAAGCACGGTGTTACAAGAAGGACACCAGTTGACGGGCGCTTCTTTGCGATACGCTAGATTGTTTTTATAAAGTTGGAGAAATACCCATTGAGTCCACTTATAGTAGTCGGGCATACAAGTAACGACTTCTGCATCCCAGTTAAACATGGCGCCCATGGCTTTAAGTTGTTTTTCCATAGTGTCTATATTTTTGAGAGTGGAGTCCTTGGGGTGAATACCAGTTTTGATGGCGTAGTTTTCCGCAGGAAGTCCAAACGCGTCGAATCCCATAGGTTCGAATACGTTGTAGCCTTGCATACGTTTGAATCTTGCAAAAGAGTCGCTAGGTCCGAAATTGAACCAGTGACCTGCGTGAAGTTTTGCGCCCGAAGGGTATGAAAACATTTCGAGTACGTAATACTTTTTGTCTTTCTTGGTTTCGTCAAAAGCGTAGATATTATCTTTTTCCCATTTGGCTTGCCACTTTTTTTCAACAGATATTAAATCCATAAGTAAATTCTCCGTAAATTATGTGTTAAATCTTTAAAGAATATAATAATATAACTTAATAAAAAAGTCAAGCAACAAAATAAATCCAAAACAAAAAAAGGATTTGTGTAATATTTCCCTACTTGCAAGAATAAACTTTATCGAAAACGCAAGGAGGTTGTTATGGAAAATTTTGATATTTATCGCGATATAGCCGAGCGCTCTGGTGGAGATATTTATTTGGGCGTAGTCGGACCGGTTAGAACGGGTAAGTCTACCTTTATTAGAAAGTTTATGGAAAGTCTCGTTCTTCCCGTAATTAAAGACAAGAACAAACTTTTGAGAGCGACGGACGAATTACCTCAGCCCGCAGACGGCAAAACTATTATGACGACTGAGCCGAAGTTCGTGCCTGCCGAGGCGGTTAGTCTTGAAATCAGTGAAGGCGCAAAGGCGAGGGTAAGACTCGTTGACTGCGTAGGTTTTCCTGTCGAGGGCGCGCTCGGTGGAGAGGAAAACGGCAAAGCAAGGATGGTTAAAACTCCGTGGAAAGAAGAAGAGATGCCTTTTTTGGAGGCGGCGGAGTACGGAACGGAAAAAGTTATATCCGAACACTCTACCGTTGCAGTTATGGTAACTACCGACGGTAGTATAACCGAAATAGAAAGGGCAAAGTACGTAGAGGCGGAAGAAAAAGTAATAGCTAAACTTAAAAAAGAAGGTAAACCCTTCGTGGTTATTCTCAATACCAAAACTCCCGAGGGCGCGGAAACTTTACGTTTAGCGGGCGCGCTATCCGAGCGTTACGGAGTCAAAGTTATTCCGATAAACGTTCAAGGTATGTCCGAAAAAGAATCTATTAGTGTACTTAGTGAAATTCTTCTTGAATTTCCCATTAGTACCGTTGCCGTTGAAATGCCTAAATGGATGCAAGTGCTCTCCGCTCACAACGAACTTATCGCCGAAGTTATAAGCGGTATTAAAAAAGTTGGGGAAAAAGCAAATAAGATAGGAGAGTACAAACTCTTTGAATCGCTTTCCGAAAATTCTACCCACTTTGATTCTTTTACGTGTTCTGCCGAACTTGGCGCAGGTAGAGTCGTAATAGAGGTAAAACCCAAAGAGGACGAATTTTATAAAACGCTCTCGTCAGAGTGTGGAGTTGCTTTAGAGGACGACTATAAACTCTTGTCGTACGTTCGCAATATGAAACAAGCGGGGGACGAATACGCAAAACTAAAACAAGCCCTTGACGACGTAAAAGAGTACGGATACGGTATCGTTTCACCCTCGGGCGAAGAGATGGTTTTGGAAGAGCCTCAAATTGTAAAGCAAGGGGGACGTTATGGCGTAAAACTCAAAGCGTCTGCGCCCAGTTTACATATAATGAGGGTGGACGTAGAGACCGAAGTTAGCCCAGTTCTCGGAACGGAACAACAGGGCGAAGAAATGGTAAAATATCTGATGAGCGAATTCGAAGTTAATCCCGCTAATATTTGGCAAACCGATATGTTCGGAAAGTCGCTCAGTATGGTAGTAAAAGAAAGCCTTAATAAAAAACTTCACGCCGTACCCGACGACGTGAGAGCAAAACTTCGTAAAACGCTTAAAAAGATTGTCAACGAAGGAAAGGGCGGAGTTATCTGTATACTCCTTTAGTCAATAGTATCGTCGGGAGTAATTATCCGACAACCTGCTTGCACAAATGCCTCTACGTATTCGCGTGGGGGCATTTTATCCGTTATAAGATAATCAACTTCGCTAAAAGAAAAGTCGGTACACATAAAGGTTTTGCCAAACTTGGTGTGGTCGCAAAGAAGAAGAACGAGTTTAGCGTTTTTGGTCATTTGTTGCTTTACCTTTGCTTGCTCGATACTTGCGTCCGTAATTCCGCTTTTGAGGTCGAGTCCCGTGCAAGATAGAAGCGCAACGTCGGCGTGAACTCTCGATATGTACTCAAGGGTATCTATGCCGAGAATAGAATTTGAGTGGTTTTGAACTAAACCTCCTGCAATATAGATACGAGTATTGCTCGTTTGTGACAATTTGCTTGCGTTTCTGAGTCCCGTGGTGATAACCGAAAGGTCACGGAAACGCTCAAGAAGGGGAATTATCATACCGGTCGTACTACTCGAATCCATAAATATTGAATTGCTATTTTTGATAAATTTGACGGCGAGTCGTGCGATTTGTCTTTTTTCGGCGGTGTTCTCTTGTTCGCGCATTGCAAACGCCGATTCGTCCGCCGTACTCTTATAGAGTACCGCTCCACCGTGAGAACGACGAAGTAGACCTAATTTTTCCATAGTTTTTAGGTCTCGTCTGATGGTTGCCTCGCTGACGAAAAGTTCTTTTGCAAGGTCTTCGACGGTTGCAGATTTTTGTCTATTGAGAATTTCCATTATCTCGTCTTGTCTTTCGATTGTGAGCATTTTGCCTTTCAACTCCTTTAAATTGTAACTTTTTGTTCATTTTTGTTTGTTTGTGTCCATATCTTAACATAAAAAATTCGTTTTTGCAACTTAATTTACAATGGGTACAAAGAAATATATTTATGTTATACTTATTGTGATATAAAATCAATAAATAAAAATCGGAGGATTTATATGAAAACGAAAGCAGTAAGACTTTACGGCAAAAACGACCTTCGTCTTGAAGAATTTGATTTACCTGAAATCAAAGACGACGAAATTCTCGTACGTATCGTATCCGACAGTATCTGTATGTCCAGTTACAAAGCGGCTATACAGGGACCGGACCACAAGAGAGTACCTAACGACGTAGCGGACAAGCCTATCATTATCGGTCACGAATTTAGCGGTGACATCGTAAAAGTAGGCGCAAAATGGAAAGGCAAATACGTTGAAGGCGGTAAATTCGGTATCCAACCCGCTATGGACGGAAAACTTGAAGCGCCCGGATATTCTTATCAGTACGTAGGAGGAGATTCTCAGTACGCTATTCTCCATAACGAAATTATGGAAAACGACAATCTTATTCCTTATACTGGCAAGAGTTATTTCAAAGCATCTCTTGCAGAACCTATGTCTTGTATAATCGCAGGTTATCACGAGAATTATCATAGTGATTACGAGCATCACGCTCACATTATGGGAATCAAAGAGGGCGGTAGCGTAGCAATACTTGCAGGCGTCGGACCTATGGGACTTGGCGCAATCGATTACGGTATTCATTGCGATAGAAAACCTGCTTTGATGGTTGTTACCGATATCGACGCGGACAGACTCAAGAGAGCGGCAAGCCTTCTCACCGTAGAAGAGGCTGCTAAAAACGGCGTAAAACTCGTTTACGTAAACACCACCGAACACGAAGACCCCGTTGCATATCTCAAATCACTTAACGGTGGAAACGGTTACGACGATGTATTCGTATATGCTCCCGTTGCTCCCCTTGTAGAACAAGGCGACGCGCTTTTGGGATTCGACGGATGTTTGAACTTCTTTGCAGGTCCTACCAAATCGGATTTCTCCGCTAAGTTCAATTTCTACGACGTACACTACGCTTTCCATAGAATCACCGGTACTTCTGGTGGAAATACCGACGACCTTAGAGAAGCGCTCAAAATGGCAGGCGAAGGAAAGATTGACCCTGCAATTATGATTTCTCACGTAGGCGGACTTGATAGCGTTATCGACACTACCTTAAATCTTCCCAACATCAAAGGCGCTAAAAAACTTGCTTACACCACCATTTCTATGCCTATGACCGCTATTGCTGACTTTGCTAAACTCGGCGAAACCGACAAGTTCTTCGCTGACCTTGACGCAATTTGCAAAAAGAATAACGGAATTTGGTCTGACGAAGCAGAAGAATACGTTCTTAAGAACGCACCCAAAATTTAATCGGAGGTAAATCATGGCTAAACCAGTACTTATGCCCAAACAAGGCATTACGGTAGAAAGTTGTATTCTTACCGAGTGGAAGGTAAAAGTTGGCGACGTAGTTAAAAAAGGCGATATCCTTTTTGCATACGAAACCGACAAATCTTCCTTCGAACAAGAATCTGAATTTGACGGCGAAGTACTTGCTATTCTCGCAGAAAACGGAGAAGAAGTACCCGTACTTAACAACGTTTGCGTAATCGGCGCAAAAGGTGAGGATATTTCCGCTTTCGTAGGCGGAGCAACTCCCGCGCCCGCAGTAGAGAGCGCTCCCGCTCCTGCTCCCGTTGCATCTGCTCCCGTAGCACCTGCAACTCCCGCTGTTGCCACTAACGCAAAAGGCGTTATGATGCCTAAACAAGGTATCACGGTAGAAAGTTGTATTCTTACCGAGTGGAAGGTAAAAGTAGGAGACAAAGTTAAAAAAGGCGACGTTCTTTTTGCATACGAAACGGACAAAGCGTCTTTTGAACAAGAATCCGAATTCGACGGTGAAGTACTTGCTCTTCTTGCTGAAAACGGCGAAGAAGTACCCGTACTTAACAACGTTTGCGTAATCGGTGAAAAAGGCGACGATATCAGTTGTTTCCTTTCCGGTTCTGCTCCTGCACCCGTAGCCGTAGAAAGTGCTCCTGCTCCTACTGCTCCCGCTACTACTGCTCCCGCTAATACGGCGTCTGCTCCCGTTCAAAACGCAGAAGGCAAGATTTTTGCATCTCCTAGAGCGAAAGCGCTTGCTGAAAAGATGGGCGTTGACCTCAAAAAAGCAGTTCCTACCGGACCTAAAGGCAGAATCGTAGAGGCAGACGTAAGAGTAGCCTCACTCGTAAAAGAAGAAGTTCAAGAAGTAGTTGCTCCTGCAGTTGAAGCAAAAGCAGACGCTCCCGTTGACTTCAAAGCATTTAAAGATGAGAAAATGCCTAATATCCGTAAGGTTATTGCAAAATCTATGGTTGCAAGCCTTTCGACTATGGCTCAACTTACTCATACGCTCAGTTTTGATTGCACGAATATTCTTGCTTTCCGCGCTTACCTCAAAGCAAACGCAGAAAAACTTAATATTCCTAACGTAACCATCAACGATATCATAATTTACGCAGTATCGAGAGTTATCAAAAATCACAGAGACCTCAACGCTAACCTCATCAACGGCGACACTATGAGATATTTCGAGCACGTTAATATGGGTATTGCAACCGATACTCCTAGAGGACTTCTCGTTCCCGTTCTTGCTGGCGCGGACACTATGAGTTTGGTTGAAATTTCTCAAAACGCTAAAAAACTTGCAAAAGCAGCGCAAGGCGGTTCTATTAGCCCCGAACTTATGCAAGGTGGTTCGTTCACTATTTCAAACCTTGGAATTATGGGAATCGAATCCTTTACTCCCGTTATCAATCCTCCTCAGACCGGTATACTCGGTGTAAACGGTATGGAAACGAGAATTAAACTCGGCAAAAACGGAGAAGTAGTTCCTTATTCCGCGATGGCTCTTTCACTTACCTACGACCACAGAGCGCTTGACGGTGCTCCCGCGTCCAGATTCTTGAAAGAACTCAAAGAATATCTCGAAAACTTCAGTTTGAATTTGCTCGCAGAAAAAAAGGCATTAATTTAAGGAGATAAATATGGACAATTTTGATTTAATAGTAATCGGTGGCGGTCCCGGTGGATACCTCGCTGCAGAAAGAGCAGGACACGCTGGACTCAAAACTATGGTAATCGAAAAGAGAGAATTCGGTGGAGTTTGTCTTAACGAAGGTTGCGTACCTAGCAAGACTTTCTTGAACTCTGCAAAAGTTCTCGATTACGCTAACCACGCTGAAAATTACGGCGTTAAGGTTGAAGGCAAAAATTCTATCGACCAAGCATTTGTAGTAGAGCGCAAGAACAAAGTAGTTAAAACTCTCGTTAGCGGTGTTAAGAGTCAACTTCGCGCTAACAAAGTAACTATGAAAAACGCAGTTGCTAAAATCGAAGGAAAAGCAGAGGGCGGATACGTAGTTTCGGCAGGAGAGGAAAAATTCCTTGCTAAAAGACTTATCATTGCAAGTGGTTCTACCGCTGCAGTTCCTCCTATTCCCGGATTGAAAGAGGGTATTGAGTCAGGACTCGTTCTCACTAACCGTGAAATACTTGACCTCAAAGAAATCCCCGAAAGATTCGCAGTTATCGGCGGTGGTGTTATAGGATTAGAAATGGCTTCATATTTTTCTTCCGTTGGTAGCAAAGTAGAAGTTGTAGAAATGCTTAACAAAATCGCAGGTCCTACCGAGGCAGAGGTTTCTGGAATACTTCAAAAGGCTTTGGAGAAGAAAGGAGTTAAATTCAACCTTGGTTGCAAAGTAACTTCTATCGAAAAAGACGGCGTAGTTTACGAAAAAGACGGCAAGAGTGAAAAAATCGTTGCTGACAAAATTCTTCTTTCTATCGGTCGTCGCGCTTTCACACAAGACCTTGGTCTTGAAAATATCGGTGTTAATACCGATAGAGGCGCAATCGTTACCGACGATAGAATGATGACTAACGTTGCTAACGTTTACGCAGTAGGTGACGTTAACGCAAAGGTTAT
>JAZQYG010000186.1:0-5418 GCA_045633305.1 Clostridia bacterium
CTTCCATCAAGAAATTTGCCCTTTATCCTATGAGAGTAAAATTAACTTCGGATAGACAAGTTCGTTATACGATAGAACTTATTAACAAAATAGTCCAATAAAAGATGTTCAAAAAAGTGTATAAAATTTTAATATTGAGCATTTTTTTGGTGTTTACGCTATCTACCTTAGGCGTATACGCCACTTGGCGTTTTGCGGAAAATCCCGCTTATGGGGATAAGACCTTTGGCGTTATCATGGCGGAGTACCACTGGTCGGGTTCGGACGATTTGCCTCACGAAGTGCAAGGAGAGGACCACGCTTGGCTTATAGTTAACCTCGTTGACGGACAAAACAGTTCCGGAAAAGATATCGGCCTTAACAATCCTAACTCCGCAATCAACGATTACGTAAACGACAGACTTGACGGTGGAATAGGTTGGTCGAGAGATTACTTTGGCTCAATGGCGGTTACGGGTGGTTCTGATATGGCTGATTTATTCGGAACTAAAGCAAAGGGACTTTCTTTTATTATCGAAGTATTAGACGATTTGCATTATAATATATATACCACGAGCATCAATTTGGGAGAAAGGGGCTCGGCAAACTGGCTAGGCACGTCCAACTCCACTCCCGGTAAACCTAATATTCCTATCGGAGAGTATATATATCCTATTTATAAAACCGTGCTCACTCGTACGTCCACCTCCGAGGACTGGACAATCGTGGAAACGAAGAGAGGAAAGGCAAAATCCGACTGGTATGATGAAAACAGAAGAAACGCCAACGTAACTCAAATACCGTCCTTTGACGTAAAAACGTGGGCAGAGGCTGAACTTGGCAAATCCCCAGACGTTAATAACGCCATTTATACCTACGTTGGGGACACTCCAACTGCTTATGCAACTACCTCGATGCCCGAAGTTTTTTATAGAATAGTTCCTACCAGTTCAAAGACGATAACCGTTTCTACGGATAATGAACTTTGTTTGATAACCGTATTCGATAATACGGGCGCGCAAATAGCGCAAAGTCCGATAGACGTAAATGAAAACGGAAAAATAGCAGTATCGTTTAGCGCAACGGCGGGACAAACGTATTATCTTTCTATACAAGGCGACCACGCAATGCTGTTTGCGATACAATAATCACGAGAAAAAGGGAAGAGTGATTTTTAATAAAATCACTCTTCTTTTTTATTTTTGAATTTCCTCTTGAAGTTTTTGGGAAACGTCGATAAATTCGTTGGGATAAATCTTGTCGACTTTTCTATCGTAGGTAAATAGTCCGTTGATTTCGTCTTCTACGTCTGATACTTGTGTAAATATCGAGGCGCATAGTCCGCGCTTTACGGCGGGGAGAATTTGGCCAAGATAAAGGTCTCGGAATTTTTGAACGAACTCTTCTCGAGAGTTGCATTTTGAATATCCGTACGCGTTATCGGGATTAAATATATGCCCCTCAATTTTGAGCGTTGCTCCTCCGAATTCGGATAGTACCACGGGTTTTTTGTCGGGCTTAATTTTAATTTTTCTAAAATATATGTGTCTACTTAAAACGTCCGAGTCACCGCACTTGAACCAACCGGAAGTCGTGTCTATAATCCTCGTGGTATCGAGTTCTTTGAGTGTTTCGTACGCTTTTTGACTATCAAATTGCCCCCAGCCCTCGTTAAATATCGTCCAGTAACATACGGAAGGGTGATTGTATAAAAGATTGACCGTTTCTTTCATAGTGGAGATAAACGCCTCTCGTTGCTCTTTGTTTTTGTGTTTGCGTTTATCGTTTTTCTTCAAAAATCCTACGGTAGGAAAGACTGTGTCGCGCAAAAACTTGTATTTGCCGTTGTTTATCATATCTTGCCACACGATAATACCAAGCCTATCGCACTCGGAATAAAATATTTGAGGCTCTATCTTTATATGTTTGCGAAGAACGTTAAAACCAAGCGCTTTTACTTTTTTTATTTCCTCGGTATAAGCGAGCGGGCTCGCGGGAAGGAAAATTCCGTCGCTCCAGTAACCTTGGTCGAGTAGTCCGTTCATAAATATAGGTTTGTCGTTCAAACATATTCGCATAACCCCGTTTACCCGTTTTACGCTAATATCACGCAAAGCAAAGTAGGATAAAACCTCGTCCTCTTTAGTCTTTACCGTGAATTGATATAAATGGGGGTTATCCGGAGTCCAAAAGATAGGACTGTCTACCTCAAACTCTACCTCGCCGTTTTCAAATGGAATTTCTCTTTGGCTAGAGAGAAGAGTGATTACGCCTTCTTGTACGCCTTGAACTTTTATTTTAACTCGCGCGCCTTGCGTGGTTGTCTTGATTGATTCGATATATTCGTTTGGAACGCTTTCTATCCACACGCTTTGCCATATTCCCGATATCGGGGTGTACCACATACCCCCTCTTTTTGCGCATTGTTTGCCGTAGGGGAGAATAAAGTTGGATAAATAATCGTTAACGTGCACGCAGAGAAGATTTTCTTCTTGCAAAAAGTCCGTTATATCAATGCTAAAAGGAATATATCCTCCCGTGTGAGAGGCGACGTGTTTTCCGTTGAGATAAACTTTTGCTATTTGGTCAACCGCGCCGAAGTGAAGTAGGACTCTGCCTCGATTAAAGTTTTCGGGGAGAGTGAACTTTTTGCGATAAAACCTCGTTAAGTTTTCTCCAAAAACTTCTCCGATTCCAGAGAGCAAACTCTCCGGTGGAAAGGGTACGAGAATTTCTTTGTCGTAGTTTTCCTTTTCGCCTACTCCAAATTCCCACTTTCCGTTCAAGGTGAAGTAGGAATCCCTTTTCATCATAGGGCGAGGATAAACGTCGTGGGGAATTTCGCCCACACTGTTTGAATATTTGCTAAGTAGGTTAAAGAGCGCCATTTTCTATTTGTTCCTTTTTTGAGGGGGAGTAAAACTTTTTGGTTAAAACCACGACGATAGCGAGAACGAGGGCAACGATTAGCGCGCCGAGGAATATATTTGAGTTAGGTATAAACGAGGTCGTTCCGTCTTGATTCACCATAGTCTCGGCGTTTGCAAGAATACTTGCGCCTATTATCGGTCCTATTACGTTTGGAATAAGTACTTGACCTACGATTCTAAGTCCTTGGAGTCTACCCGCCGTACCTTTCGGGGTGTAGTCTCTTATCATTGCGCCAAATACCGCCATGCCCGTCAAGTCTCCCGTCATCATAAGTAGAGAGCCTAAGAATACGAGGATAACGTCACGTGAAAAATATAGTACGACGTAGCCTAAAATTAACGAGCCGATAGCGGGGAAAAACGAGCGCAAAAAGCCTTTTTTATCGTAGTATCTTCCGTAAAAAGCGGTGATAATACCTGCAATAATTATAGCGGGCGCCATAATTAAAGTGTAGTTTTCAAGTTTTAATGAAACCTCGTAATAAATGATGAGGTAAGGCATAAAAATTTGGATTGATATTCCAAATAAAGCAAACCCACCCAAAACGACGTATAAAGTCGGATTTTTCAAAATAACGGAGGGTTTGAATCCGTAAAATATGTTTGCAAAATAATTCTCTTTGCTTTTTTCTTTTACGCTCTCTTGTATTAGGAAAAATCCAGCAACGCCTATAAGCATAACGATTACGCCTATAATTATGAATATCGTAGTCCAAGAAGAAGGTAGGTCAAGGTTAAAAGACATAAACCCTCCAAAGACGGCGAGTATACCCATAAGAGGCATCATTGAGTTAATTCCTTCCGCCGCGCCACGATTACCGTTTTCGGTGGCGTCGGTGAGCCAAGCGTTGAAACAAGCGTCGTTTGCAGACGAGCCGAAGAAAGTCATCACGCAGTCCATAACGATTACGATAGTTACGCAAATACTACTCACGGAAAGAGCGGTCGGAACAAGGGAGGATATCAAATCAACTCTAACGAGCGCAAAGCCGAGTATGGATAGTCCCCAAAGGACGTAACCTCCACAAATAAAAATTTTGCGTTTGCCAAGTTTGTCGGAAAGCGCGCCGATAACGAGGGTAGTTATAGTTGCCATAACCGCAGATAAAGCGACCATTGCGGATATATCGGAGGCGGACGCGTTGAACATTTTGTAAATAAAAACGTTGAAGTACATCGTCTCAACTACCCAAGCGATTTGACCGACAAAACTAAATATAACTAGGGTGAACCAAAACCTACGAGAAGAATTCTTATTCATAAAACCTCCACGGAAGAAAAAATTTTCTTTTGCTTAACTATTTTATTATATCACAAGACACTATTTTAATCAAGAGCGAAATGTCCGTTTTGCGCTTTGACAAAGGTTATAAACCTTTGATATAATATATTTGTGGAAAACGCCTTAACTGAAAACTTAATAGACTCGTCAAATGGCGACGACCAAGAAAAAAACGGAGGGAACAACTTTAAAAAGGTTTGTTCGATTTTATCTACCGTTTTACTTGCGTTGCCTCTTTGTTTATTCGTGGCGCAACCGATTTTGACTTTGGCTATAAGCGCTACTAATCAGTTAGGTTACGAGCAAAGAATAAACTTGACCTATAAAATGGTGTTGCTTAGCGCTCTTTGTTCGCTTTTTGCAGTTATCATAAAGATAGGCGCAACCTGTTTTTTTGATAGAGAAAAGGTCAACTTTAGCGCGTTAGCGCGCAAAGTTTTGGCAAGATGGGAATTGATTGCGCTTTTTCTTGCTTTTTTGTGGACGCTGATTAGTTGTTTAGTTGCAGTCAAACAAGATATCGTTTGGTTCGGTAACTGGTACAATCAAGAAGGTTTTCTCGAAGTTTTAGCCTACGGAATTATTTTTCTTGACGCTTATCTTGTGTCTAGTGAAAACTTCAAAAAAACGATTTGCTACTTGCTCGTTCTGTCGGGAGCGATTGTCGGGGCGTGTTTGCTTTTTGCTTATATTAGCGGAGCACCTTTTATTTTGTCCCCTTTGCTTTCTATATATCGTAACCCAAACCACTACGGTTACGCTCTTGCCGTGTCCACGGTTTTGGCTGGCGGGTTATTTTTGAGCGAGAAAAAAGTTTATATGAAAGGGCTATTTGCTCTGTGCTTTTGTTTGTTGCACGCAAATTTACTCGTTTGCGACTGTTTGGGCGCGCTCCTTGGCGAGATTGCAGGACTGGTTGCTTTGGGCGTTTTCTTTTTGATAAAAAGAGAAAAGACGGCGTTAATTTCTCTCGTTATTTTGTTGGGATTATTCCTCGTCGTTTCGATAACTTTTGAATTGAACGGACTGTCATCCGTTTTTATAGAGTTTAATTCGGCGCAGTCGTCCGTATCTAATATACTTCAAGGTGAGGCGACGGGCCAAGAAGGCTCGACAAGATGGGGACTGTGGGTCAAAACTATCGAGGTTATAAAAGAAGTTCCTCTTTTTGGGAAAGGGTTGGATTGTTATTACCAAAACAATTTAATTGACCCTTCTTTGGATATG
>JAZQYG010000187.1:0-11346 GCA_045633305.1 Clostridia bacterium
TAAGTGATATCGAGTTGAGTTTATTAGGACTAACTCAAGAGGCTGGACTTGAAAGTTTTGATATGAAGAGCGTAATAGGTGAAACTTTTTATCACGTATATAACGACGATTTATACGCGCCCAGCGGAAATAAATTCGTAAGCAACGCTATGCCTATCTCGGAGAACGGAATAACTATAAATCTATTGAATCCTGCTAATCCTCGTGTTAACCCTGTTAACCCTGATAACTTCGTTAAACTTGAGATAGTAGGCGTGGTGCGTAGAAACTCGGAAATGACCAGTTCTGGTTGTATATTGTACACTCCCGAACTTCGTGAAATGATAATGCAAAATGCAAATAATTCTGCAATCGTAACAGCCCAAAAAGTAACTCCCGAAATCGACGTTATAACGGGCGCGCCTTTTTCGGAGGCTAGCGCAAAAGGCGTAACTTCTTTAGAAGATAGGCTTTATCAACTCGGCGCAAACGATTCTATCTACGAGATAACTATCTATCCCGTTGACTTCGATTCAAAAGAGGCAATCAAAGCCCATCTTGATGCATATAACGATACGGTAGAAAATGAAGAGGACGAGGTAAAATATACCGATATTATTGCAACGGTGGTTGGTACGCTTAATATCTTTATTGATGCAATTTCCTACGTTTTGATAGCGTTTACCTCGATATCGCTCGTCGTTTCGTCTATTATGATAGGAATTATAACTTACGTATCCGTAATAGAAAGAACGAAAGAAATAGGCGTTTTGCGTGCGCTTGGCGCAAGAAAGAAAGATATAGGAAGAGTATTCAACGCCGAAACGTTAATTATAGGTTTTTCGGCAGGTCTTATGGGCGTACTCGTAACGTTATTGCTCTCTATTCCTATAAATCTTATTTTGCAAGCGTTGGTAGGACCGAGCATAGGAACTATTGCAAATCTTGAGTTTTTACCCGCGGTGATACTAGTTGCAATAAGTATGTTCTTGACCTTTATATCGGGACTTGTGCCGGCAAGAATTGCAGCCAAGAAAGACCCCGTTATAGCACTTAGAACGGAATAAAAAATAATGCGAGAGAAAAATGAAACTATTTAATTTTAGATTTTTTACCATATTATTTTTCTCTTGCGCACTTGGGATAATTCTCGCAGTTTTACTCTATAACCAAGTTTTATTCGATTACGTTATTACAATTCTTGCAGGGACGGCAATACTAGCCGTCCTTGTCGTATTAAAAAAGAAAGGAATAAAATGGTGCGTTTTCATTTCGTTTACCTTGATTTTCTACTTGTATACCGTATCAAGTTTGTCTTGTTTAGTTAATAACAAAACCGATTATCACGTAGACTTTATGGAAGTAAAAATTGAATACGTCTCGGTAGACGGCGAGTATATTTGTTGTTCTTTTGAAAAAGGGGAAGGAATTTTGCGATTAGATTCAAAGGACGGCGAGGCTCTAAAAGAAGGGGAGAGTGTTCTTTTAAATAACGTAACCGTTCAAGCAAAAGAGGTAACTGAGGGAAATTCCTTTAACATCTACGCTTTGACTCAAAATCAAGACTACGTAATTTACGCCCAGTCCGTACACGAAATTATAGATTTTAAACCGAGTCTTGCGCAATCTTTAAGGATAGGTATAAAAGAGGCGGGCGAGTCTTTGCCTAAAAACGTAAAAGGCGTAACGATTGCACTTCTTACCGGAGATAAATACGGAATTGATGATAGTCTATACTCTGGATATTCTAAAAGTGGAATTTCGCACACCCTTGCCGTGTCGGGCTTGCACGTAGTATTTTTGTGCTCTGCTATTGAATTCGTATTAAGAAAAGTGAGGTTAAGAAAGAAAATTCGCGCCTTCATTACTCCTCTCGTGCTTTTCTTGTTTTGCGCGACGTGTTCTTTTGCCCCAAGCGTAATAAGAGCGTCGGTTATGGCGTCTTTGCACGGACTAGTTCCCGTTATTTCTAAGAAACGATACGACTCCCTTTCTACGATGAGTCTTGCAGGTGTGATAATTCTATCGTTTTCACCGTTTGATTTATTTAGTTACGGATTCGTGCTATCCTTTCTTGCCGTGTTTGGAATTATTGCTTTTTCTAATAAATTTAAGAAAATTTTCAAATTTTTACCCAAAACGGTTGCTGAAATTTTTGCCACCTCACTATCTGCAAACCTTGCGACTTTTCCCGTCTCCGTTTTGTTCTTCGGTGAGGTTTCCGTTGTAGGACTTTTTGTAAACGTTCTCGTTTTGCCCGTGCTTGCGCTATTTTACGGAGCACTTTTCGGTGGCGCGCTCATTTGCGCTATTTTCCCGTTTTTGTCAACCGTTTTAGGTTTGATAGGAATAGTAGTAGAGTACGTAAATTTAGTTGCCGTGCTATTTGCAAGTTTGCCTTTTGCAACGATTGCGCCCAGTATGCCCGTGTGGTTTCTTACGGGATATTATGCGGGAGGACTACTTTTATCCGACTACGTATTTATGCCAAAAGAGTTGAAAAGAGGGGTGCTCGTGCTATTTTTGGCTATGGTTTTGGTGTATTTGCTATTTCCTATAAAAGTTTAAATTTATAAAAAGTTCGCTCTTTCCTTTACGAAAGAGAAAGGTTGTGTTATAATCAAACTATGTTTGCAAACGAACTCAAAGAAAACTTAATACGCAAAGTCAATTCGGCATATTTCGTGTTCGGAGAGGATTCTTATTTGAGAGAACAAAGTCTAAAACTTTTAAAAGACCTTTCAGGACAAGAATTCTCAGAGTTTAACTATTCCGTTTTGGACGGTACGACTTGTACTGTTAGTGATATTTTAGACGCTATGGGACAAGTGCCTTTTATGTCTGAAAGAAGGGTCGTTCTCGTTCGAGACTTTGACAAAAGTTTGAGCGACAAAGAGTATTCGGCGATGGAGAGCGCTATAAAAAATAGCGAGGATACCACCGTCGTATTTTTGCGCACTGGAGGAAAAGAACGCCCAAAATCGAACGACGTCACCCGTCTTTGCGTGCCCGTTGACTGCTCGTATTTATCTGAAAACGAAGTGGTTGAATATATCGAAGAGCATTGCAAAGAAGAAGGGTATACGATTAACCGTGGAGCAAGTTTAAAACTTGCAAAATATACCTCGTTAGACCTTGCAAGAGTAAACGGTGAACTTAACAAACTCAAAGCGTATACGATAGATAACAAAGTTATAACTGATAATCTAATAGATGAGATTGTTTCAAAAGACGTAGAATTTATGGTGTTTGCCCTTGCTAACGCCGTTTCTGAAAAAAATGCAAAAGAGGCGTACAAACTCGTTGAAATGGGCAAAGGTGATTCGGGCAAAAGTTTAGGTATGCTTACCGCGCTACTAAATCAATTTAGACGTATGTTACACGTTTTATTGAACAAAGGACTTCCTCCCGTTCTTCTTGCAACGCATTTAGGCGTAAAAGAGTTCGTAGTTACCAAAACTCTTAATCTTGCCTCCAAGTTCAAGCAAGTTAAACTCAAAGCGATAGTGGACAAACTTGAAGATTTAGAATACGAATTCAAAAGCGGACGAATAGCCGATGCAAACGACGCACTATTTTGCGCGGTTAGTTACGCCCTCGGTGCACAGTAATGCAAAATAATAGAATTTTTATTTTTTCCGAACCTAAAACTGAATATAAAGACAAATTATACCGCGTGCCTATTTGGGTAATGCGGATATTTTTGTTTTTATCTTTTATCTTTTACGGATATCACAAAGGGGAGTCTTACGTAAACGCTTTTTGCTACCTTTTAGGAGATTTGCCCGTATCTTTTACCGTCGCGTTGATTATAGGTCAAGTAATAAGCGCGTTACTATCTTTGATAGTTTTTGAAATAGTTGCAAAATTGTATTACGGGTTCTTGCGTCCCTTTTCGGTATACACGAAGTTTTCACAAGAGGCTTTTTTGGTCTATCTACGCGCGTCTTACGTTATTCGCAATATTTTAGGCGGAATAATCAAACTTTTAGTTTACAGGCGCGATTTAGACGTGTTTGGATACGACTCTCTTATAAATCTTGCCACTACCGTACTCGTTTTATCTATAAGTTGCGCTTACGTAATCTTTAAATACGTGCCGATTCGCGCAAGAGCGGGATTTTTGAAGGCGGTTAGTATTCCTTTTATCGCGTACGAAATAATTACTTTGGGGCTTGCGCTATTATGAAAAAGTTAGGAATAATTTTGATTTTAATATTACTTTGTTCGTTTTGTTTTAGCCCCTTTTCTTACGCCGAAGAGCAAGAGGATAGAGCCTATCAAATAATGAAAGAGTTCGTAACGAGTTATCCGCATAGACTGTCTGGAACGGAAGAGGAGACAAAAGCCGGTGAGTGGATAAAAGCCTTTTTTGATAGTCTTGGATATTCTACCGAGGCTCAAAATTTTAGTTATGAAAAATCAAGTTCTATAACTGCTACCGTAAGTGTAAACGATACGAATATCATAGCAAAAAAGGACAACGCCTCCCGTTATACCGTCGTGGTTGGCGCGCATTACGACAACGTTTTTGATAGTGGAGACGGACAAGGCGCCTACGATAACGGTAGCGGAGTAGGGGTAATGCTTGCCCTTAGCGAAAAGTTTATAGATATTCCGCTTGATTTCAATTTGACCTTTATTGCTTTCGGCGGTGAAGAGTGGGGTCTTTACGGCAGTAAATATTATCTTCAAAATCTCTCTCCCGTAGAAAAAGACGAGATAGTTTTGTACGTTAATATTGATTCTATTTCGGCAGGGGATAATCTTTACGTGTACTGTGACGAAATCAAAACTTTTCACGAGGATTACTTTCTTGACCTATCTAAAAATAGTGGATTAAATATTTCCCCTCTTCCTTCTTTTAAGGGAGTTGCGGGAGTCTCCGAGGAAGGCGCAAGGCTTCCTTATATTCACCCCGCGCTATCAACCGACCAAGCGGCGTTTTTGAATCACGGAATTATGAGCGTGGGATTTTCTTCATATTCGGCAAAAAGAGATTCTCTTGAACAAGTAAACGAAAGCGTGACTGCCCCAAACGTAATGCATACCCCTTTAGATAGAATAGACGTTATAGAAAGTTTGTACGGAGAGGGCGCAAAGAATAAAATGAGTCAAGTTTACACTTTGCTTTGCTCCTCGTTTTGCGCGGATAATTTTATCGAAGAAATGATTTATGCAAGAGAAAATAACCCCGATTACACTAATATTGCAAACGGAAAAACTGCGACTTTGATTTCGCTTGGAATAATTTTGGTTTTGATAATAGTCGTCAACGTTTTCGTCAAAATTTTACGTAAAAAAGCCGTCTTAACGCTCAAAGAGGAGCAAAAAACTCACGAGCCACCAAAAGTTTTCGGTGATTTTTGATAAAACTCTAAATAAATAACTCTTCTATACTTGCAAATATATTAAATATTTGATATTATAATATATTATAAAACAACCGTGGGAGAGTAAAAAATGTTGTTTTTAATTATTGACCTTATAGTTCTTCTTGGCACTTTAGCGTTGTGTTTTTTGTTCTTTAAGAAAAAACGCAATCTTGCAGTAGGGCTCGTAATGCTTGCCGTAGTTGGCGTTGCCGTTGGTATCAACGCTATCCATCTTTCAACCGGAGGCAAAGAACTCGTAATTGCAAAGACGATTGCAGATTATGCGATTATCTTTTTGATTGTTGCATTTTGCGCAATTTATCAATCTTCTCTCAAAGCATTTTGCGCGGGTATCGGCAAGATGAGAGGAAAAGACCAAACTATAAGTGGATTCGTTAGTAACGACGAAGAACTTTCTCTTGCCGCTCGTGATATCGTAAGAGCAGTACAAAGTATGGCGAAAAACGATATCGGCGGTATTATAATTATAGCGCCCACGACCGTTCCCGAACACATAATTCGTAGTGGAACGGTTATGAACGCAATTCTTTCAACCCCTCTTCTTGAAAGCATTTTTAATAAAAAATCTCCTCTCCACGACGGAGCCGTAATCGTACACGGCAATAGAATCCTCGCGGCAGGTTGTTTTCTCCCTCTTTCTCAAGAAATCTCAATTTCAAAAGACCTCGGTACTCGTCATAGAGCGGCTATCGGAATCACGGAAGAATCAGACGTTATGGCAATAGTAGTCAGTGAAGAGACGGGCGTAATTTCTCTTGCTCAAAACGCTCAACTCAAACGTTATATGACTCCCGAAAAACTTCTCGACCACATTGAAGATGCTTTCGGCGTGCTTTATCGTCCTATCAAATCAAAAATTCGCAAAAGATAAATAAGGAGTTTATATGAAAAATCTTGTTAAAATACCCGAAATACTTTTACCCGAAAAAGATTATTACGAGTGGGCTGTAGTTGCTTGCGACCAGTTTACCAGCGAACCTTGGTACTGGGAAAAACTAGATAAAACGGTAGGTGACAAACCTAGTACCCTTCGTATAGTTTTCCCTGAAGTTTATCTCGGAAAAGACGACGATAAGCGAATTGAAAATATCAACGCTACTATGGCTAATTACCTAGATAGCGGAGTACTTAATAAAGCGCTCAATTCCTTTATCTTGGTTGAAAGAGAAAGCGACGGCAAAACTAGACTTGGTCTAATGATAGCAATCGACCTTGACGCGTACGACTTTACTCCTTTTGCCGACGTTCCTGTAAAAGCAACCGAAGGCACGATACTTTCACGTATTCCGCCTAGAGTAAAAATTAGACAAAACGCACCTTTGGAACTTCCTCACATTATGCTTCTTGCAGACGATAGAGAGGGCGTATTGTTTGATAAACTTTACGCAAACAAAGACAATTACGAAATTGCCTACGACACCACTCTTAATATGGGCGGAGGCAAAATCAAAGGATATATCGTAAACGACCCCGAAACTGTATACGAGGCTTTGGATAAATTAAATTCAAAAGAAGAAAAAATCAAAAAGTACGGCAAACAGACGCAGTTTTTATTTGCAGTAGGTGACGGCAATCACTCTCTTGCTACGGCTAAAAAATGTTGGGAAAACCTCAAAGAGCAAGGGGCGGATTCCACACATCCTGCAAGATACGCTCTTTGCGAACTCGTAAACGTTTACGACAAAGGTTTATTCTTCGAGCCTATACATAGAGTTCTATTCGGCGTTTCGGATTCCTTCCGCGCAAAACTTAACGCTTTGCAAGGTGAAAACGAACTCAAAGTGATAGGCGGAGAGAATATTTCGATATCAGGCACTGCTCCCGAAATTATTGCAAAACTTCAAAATATGTTTGAAGAGGCAGTTAAAAACGGCGAGATTGAAGAGGTTGACTACGTACACGGAGAATCTTCTGTTCGTGAAATCGTAGAAAAGAGAGCAGGTTCTATGGGTGTGCTTATGCCCACGATAAAAAAGGACGAACTTTTCTCTTACGTTTTAAATAGCGGTGTTCTTCCCAAAAAAGCCTTTTCAATGGGTGAGGCCAACGAAAAAAGATATTATATGGAAACTAGAAAAATAAGGAAATAAAACTATGGCAATCAAAGTATGTAAATTTGGTGGAACTTCAATGTCAAACTCGGCGTCTATTCGTCAAGTTGCAGATATTATAACTCAAGATTCGGAAAGAAGATTTATCGTTCTTTCCGCTCCCGGCAAAAGAAATAGAGAAGATTTCAAAATTACGGACAAACTTTACGAGTGTTTTCGCGTAAAGTGCGCTTGTGGCACTTGCAAAGAACCTTTTATGGCTATTCGCGAGCGTTTTGGTGAAATCGTTGATTCTCTCAAAATTAAATTTGACCTTCAAAGCGTTCTCGATAAGACGGAAAAGGCAATCGACCAGTCTGAAACTGCGGATTTTGCAGCGTCAAGAGGTGAGTATTTGTCTGCGCTCGTTATGAGTAAATTCCTAGATTACGAGTTTATAGATGCGGCGGAAATTATTAGATTTAACGAAGACGGCACTTTTGACGGAGAAAAAACTAACGAAATAGCCTCCGCAAGACTTAGCGGTGTTCGCGAGGCGATTATTCCCGGTTTTTACGGAGCAACGGAGTCTGGAAGAGTAGTTACTTTTTCAAGAGGCGGTTCGGACGTTAGCGGTTCTATAATTGCCAGAGCCGTTTGCGCAGACCTTTACGAGAACTGGACTGACGTTAGCGGTTTTATGAGCGCGGACCCCAGAATTATCGATAATCCCAAGACCATTTCCAAAGTTTCTTACCAAGAACTTAGAGAATTATCTTATATGGGCGCAAACGTTTTGCACCCTGATGCGATATTCCCCGTAAAAATAAGCGGAATACCCATCAATATCAAAAACACTTTCCGTCCCGAAGACAAAGGCACGATGATAGTTCCTTATTCTCCTTTTGATTCTTCGGACGCGCACGTTACCGGTATTGCAGGCAAAAAAGATTTCAGCGTAATTCACGTTGAAAAGAGTATGATGAACTCCGAACTCGGTTTTGCAAGAAGAATACTAAGCGTTTTGGAAGAATTCGGAATATCTTTTGAACATATGCCCTCTGGTGTAGATACTCTTAGCATTATCGTTGCAACTTCTGCTATTATTTCAAAACAAGATAAGATAATTGCTGGAATTACACAAGCCGTTTCACCGGATTTGGTAAATATCCATCACGGTCTTGCTCTTATTGCAACCGTTGGTCACGGTATGAGCGGTAACGTAGGTACTGCGGGTAGAGTCTTTGGCGCTCTTGCTAAAGCAAAAATCAACGTACGTATGATTGACCAAGGCAGTAGTGAAAAGAACATCATAGTCGGAGTAGAAAACACTGACTACGAGGCAACTATTAAAGCAATTTATAACGAATTTTTCGGAGCGTAAAATGGATTTCGACGGCGCGCGTAAAATACTTGAAAAAGTGAAATCTATATCGGATTCAGCAGTAGTGGTGGCGGCAACTAAAACCGTTCCCGCTACGATTATGAATCAGATAAAAAGCGAATTGAATATAGATATCGTAGGCGAGAATAGAGTTCAAGAACTTTTGAGTAAGTACGACGAGGCGCAAGAGTGCAAACGTTGGCATTTTATAGGTCAACTACAAACCAACAAAGTCAAGTATATTGCAGACAAAGTTGAACTTATTCAATCTTGCGATAGACTTTCTCTTTGTGAGGAAATCGAGCGTCAATGCGCAAAACTTTCTAAAACTATGAGCGTATTTTTGGAAGTTAATATGGCGCAAGAACAAACTAAAGGCGGAGTGAACGCGGAAAATCTCGTTGAGTTTTGCGAGAAAGTTTCAACTTTTTCTCATATCAAAGTAGAGGGCGTTATGAGCGTTTTACCTAATTTAGAGGACAAAAACTTGCTCCGCTCTTATTACAAAAAATTGTATTTAGCCTTTGACGAATTAAAACGCGCAAATATACAAAATACCGAAGTCAAATTTTTATCGGCAGGTATGTCTGGCGACTGGGAAATTGCTTTGGAATCGGGCGCTAATATGATTAGACTTGGAAGCGCTTTGTTTGGAAAACGAATTTATTAGGAGTTATTATGGGAAAATTAACCGACTGGATGATGAAAGGTATGGGTGACGACGACGAAAGAGAGTTTAAAAGAGAACGTAGAATCTCTTACGACAATAATTTCGACCGTTACGTTGCAGGTTTTGACGGTGAGTCTCCTTCTCGAAGAGAAATAGAGCCCTCTCAAAAAACTTTGCCTTTGATGAACGGTAACGGTTCTTCTTCCGTTCAAAACGTAGTTTTATATTCTCCCAAGAGTATGAACGATATTCAAACTCTTATAGATTTTCTCAAACGCCGTGAACCAGTAGTCGTTGAACTTGCGGGCGTTGCCGATTCTTCCGCGCAAAGAATTCTCGACTTTTTGTCGGGTGCAATTTACGCGTTGTCTGGTAGTTTGCATAGAATTAGCGGAAGTATATTTTTACTCACTCCTACAGGGGTAAATATAACCGTTCCAAAAGACGTCAAAAGTAGATTAGAGGACAAGTAATAATGATTTTTCTTTTGTGGGAAATCGTAATAGTAGTGGGCGTGCTTGCTCTAGATATGTTGAGCAAAGCCTTGGCGGAAAGTTTGCTTCCCACTCTTCCTGGTAATACCTTTCCTATTATCGAGGACGTTTTACATCTGACTTTCGTGAGAAACGACGGCGCGGCGTTTAGTATACTGGAAGGACAAACTATATTTTTTGTCATAACGGCGATAATTGCATCGAGCGTTATGGTAGCCTTTTTGATATTTAGCAAAAAGGACAGTAAAGTTTTGAGAATAGGTATATCTTTGATGCTTTCAGGTACGCTCGGCAATCTTTACGACCGCATGATATGGGGTAGCGTACGTGATATGATTGACTTTCGTTTGATTAATTTTGCAGTATTTAATATTGCCGATAGCGCCCTTTGTATAGGCGTTGCGCTTATTATAATTTACGTAATCTTTATATACAAAGAACCCAAAAAAGAAGAAAAAATAATCGGAGACGGTGAAAATGGAAATTAAAGTTTTTACCGTAGATAGTTCAAGCGTAGGCGTCCGTACGGACGTCTTTCTTGCTGAAAAATGCGTTTTTACACGCTCTAGAATAGGTAAACTTATAGAAGAAGGTTTGGTCAAAAGAAACGGAGAAATTCTTCTAAAAAGCGGACAAAACACCGTGCTTGGAGACGTTTTGGAAGTTTCTATTCTTCCTCCGAGAGAAATTTCTTTAAGCCCCGAAGATATCCCTATCAATATAGTTTACGAGGACGATAGTTTAGCCGTTATCGACAAACAAAGAGGTTTAGTCGTCCATCCTGCTGGAGGCAGTGAAAGTGGAACGCTCGTGAACGCTTTGCTTTCAAAACTGGATAAATTGAGTGGGATAAACGGCGAAATAAGACCGGGAATAGTTCATAGGCTTGACAAAGATACTTCCGGACTTTTGGTCGTTGCAAAAACGGACGAGGCTCATTTGTCCCTTTCTAACCAGCTAAAAGAGAGAACTTGTCATAGAATTTATAACGCTCTTTTAGAGGGTACTATCAAAGAAGATTCGGGAGTAATTAACGCTCCTATCGGTAGAAGTAGGTCGGATAGAAAGGTTATGGCGGTTACGCGTGATGGGAGAGAGGCTATTACGGATTTTGAGGTCGTAAAACGCTACAAAGGTTATACTTTGGTTAGTTTTTCACTTAGAACGGGAAGAACTCATCAAATTCGCGTACACTCAAAGCATATAGGTCATCCCGTAGTCGGGGACAAAACTTATAATAAAAACTCGGATAAACTCGGCGCAAACGGTCAACTCCTCCACGCGGTTGGGCTTGGATTTATTCACCCAGTGTCGGGACAAAAAATGGAGTTTAAGAGCGACCTTCCGCAATACTTTAAAGATATTTTAGTTAAACTTGAGGAGAAATAATATG
>JAZQYG010000188.1:0-3573 GCA_045633305.1 Clostridia bacterium
GGTGAGGCGACGGGCCAAGAAGGCTCGACAAGATGGGGACTGTGGGTCAAAACTATCGAGGTTATAAAAGAAGTTCCTCTTTTTGGGAAAGGGTTGGATTGTTATTACCAAAACAATTTAATTGACCCTTCTTTGGATATGCCACATAACGAATATCTTCAAATTGCCTCTAACGTAGGCGTACCCGCTTTGATTTTTTATCTAGTCGGCGTAGGCGGAATATGCTTGAAGTGTTTGAAGGGGATTAAGAAAATAAACACAGTTAGCGTTATCACTCTTTGCTCTAGCATAGGCTATTTAGTTAGCGCGCTATTTGGAAATACTTTCGTTTATACCTATCCGTTTATGCTTATAATGCTTGCCTTTTCGCGTTTTGAATAGGCAAAGGAGAAGAAGTTGACCGAAATACTTTTGTCAAACGCTCAATATCACCTAAGTTCAATGCTTGTGGACGCATTGAGAAAAAGACGGGGAAATTCTTCCCGTCAAATCGTCATTGTGCCCGATAGGTTTACCTTAAACACCGAAAAGAATATCCTCAAAAAGTTGAATCTTGCAGGCGCGTTTGATATAACGGTTACAAGTTTTCGTAGATTAGCGAGCACTTCTCTTGGTAAACGCGCCTCCGCTTGTATGAGCGCGGAAGCCTCCGTTATGCTCCTTGCCGGCGTAATAATCGAAAAGCGTAGAGAGCTTATATATTACAAAAACGCATCAAAACTTTCGGGCTTTGCCTCCGAGATTTATGCAGTTATTACCTTGCTTAGAAATAACGGAGTGAGCGTTCAAACTTTCAAAGGCGCGCTCCAAAGTCTACCCGAATCAATGCAAAAAAAATGTATGGATATCGCTCTTTTGTACGAGTCTTATCTTGAAAGGCTTTCAACTGGCGCTCTTGACGGTAACGAACTTTTGGATACCTTTATAAGAGAAATTCCCGAAAACGAGGATATTGCAAATTCGGACGTATATATCACGGATTATTTTTCCTTTACCGAGGCGCAACGTAAAGTAATTTTCGCTCTTATGCAAAGGGCAAAGAGCGTGACTATCACAATGCTAAAAGGAGAAGGCAAAAACTCTCGAATCTATCCCGAAAAGGAGTACGAGAGATTAAAGTTAATGGCAAAGTCCGCAGGACGTGGCTACAACGAAAGATACGAAAAAGCAACGCTTGCTTTGTCGAGAGAAAAGGTTGCCGGCGAACTGTTTTCATACGGAAGTACTCAAAAAATAACGGGTGGAAAAGGTATTCGTATCTATAAAGCGGATAGCGAAGAAGAAGAGATTATCTATCTTGCAAGACGAATCAAACTTCTTATAAAAGAAGGTTACAGATACAAAGATATTTCGGTTTTGTCGGGTGAACTTTCTAATACTTTGCCTTTATACAAAAAGATTTTCAAAGATTACGATATTCCGTTTTTTGCAAACGAAAGCAAAATACTCTCAAATTGCCCGATTGCGCAATTCGTTCTCACTTCAATTAGAGCGGACGTAGACGGAATAGATAGAGAGAGCGCAAACGCTCTCGTAAAAAACCACTATTCGGGAATAGATAGCAAGGATGCCGAGGCTTTTCAAATATACTCTTTGCGCTACAACGTGAATTTTTCAAGATTGATTAGCGAATTTACCCTTGGTAAAGGAGACAAAGAGTTTGAAGGGGCAAAACTTGTAGGAGAAAAATTACGCTCTCTTATTTTGAAACTTGAAAAAGAGGACAAAGTTTCAAATTTCGTAGAGAAGGTGAAGGACTTTATATCTTTGCACTCTCTTGACGTAAAATGCGCAAATCTTTCCGCTCGTCAAAAGCAACTTGGCGAACTGCTTGCCTCCTCTGAAACGGAGCAAAGTTATCGTAAACTTATGAACGCTCTAGAGGAACTTTCTACCTTTACGGGAGAGGCGTTTGTTAAAAAAGAGGAGTTTTTATCCTTGCTTGCGAGCGCTTTATCTTCAATAAAGATATCTTTCGTGCCTGTTTGGGCGGACTCCGTTTACGTAGGTGGAGCAAAGGAAAGTCGATTTGAAGAGGGTAAAGTATTCTTTATAACGGGCGCAAAAGAGGGCGCGCTTCCCTCTCTTTCTTCGCGCAGAGGTATATTTGGCGATAGAGAGTCTGAAATTTTGAAAAAGGTGGATATCCTTATTGAGCCCACCTCGATTGAGGCTGGACTTGAAGAAAAACTCCACGTTCTTCAACTTCTTTTGATGCCGAAAGAAAAACTTTTCATAAGTTATTCCACTTCAAATAACGCAACTTCGGAAATCGTGGACGGGCTTAGCGCTCTATTTTCGGATATAAACGTCGACACAAAACTAACCCTTAGAGAAAACAATTTCGAGGAATATATATCCCTTCTTTCCGTGAGTGAAAAAAGCGCAAAAACCGCCCTTTTTGAAGAAGAAGGAAAAACTCTCGTCTATCTTGAAAATATCGTAGGAAAACGCGAGGAAAAAGAAAAGACCTATCCTACTTTTATTGAAAACGGCGAAAAACTTTTCTTTCCAAAGTCAGCCACTACCGTTACCAAAATCGAAAGTTATTTTAGGTGTCCGTACCGTCATTTCATAGAGAAAGGACTTGGCGTTACCAAGATGGAAACGGCGGAAAGCAAATCTTTTGCGGGAACTTTTTTGCATAGAGTATTTGAACTTGCTCTCCCCGCGTTAAAAGAGCAAGGGTTTGATTCGACGGAAGAAGAGGTCAAAAAACTTTCCGCGCAAATCACTGACAAAGTTTTCAGCGAGGAAAGATTCGCCTCTTTGTCCACTGAAAAATATCGTACCGTCAAAAAAAGGCTCAAAAGTGAAGCGCAAAGAGCAATTATTTCTCTTTGCAAGCATTGTTTGACTTCTCAATACACCCCGATAGGATTCGAGGTGGAGTTTGGAGAGGGCGAAAACGCTTTTTATCTTGAAGGGGAAAAGGTCAAACTCTTATTGAGAGGAAAAATAGATAGAATAGACGAGAGAGAGGGATTGAAACTCCTTATCGACTACAAAACGGGCAAAGCGCCTGCCGAGGTAAAGGACGTTTATTTTGGTACGGGGGTACAGTTGTACGTGTATATGTCCGCTTTGGAAAAAGCGCAAAAGGTAAAAACTACGGGCGCGCTTTATTATCCTCTCGTCAACGATTATATAAAAGAGGACAAACAAGGCGCAAGGCTTAGCGGATTTATGCTTGCTAGCGAAATAGATAAATTCGACGGCGAATTTTCAAAAGAAAACGGTAGTTCGTATATTAATTACACTATTAAAAAAGGCAAGCCCGACGCAAGCGCGTCAACCCTTGCTTGTAGCGAGGACGAACTCCAAAAGATAAAAGATTATTCCATTTCGGTTTGCGCAAAGGCGGCGGATGAAATCGCTCAAGGTTTTATTGCTCCTACGCCTATAAAAGACTCGTGCGATTATTGCGATTTTCAGACCGTTTGTAAGTGGAAAATAGTAAAAGAAAGAGAGACGAAAAGCGTAAACAAAGAAATCATAACGGGAGAAGGAGGTAGTGGCGATGGCAATTGAGTGGAAACAAAATCAACTTGACGTCATAAACCAAAAAGATGG
>JAZQYG010000189.1:0-8513 GCA_045633305.1 Clostridia bacterium
CAAATTGAGGTATTCAACGTGCAATAGCGTGGAGTCCTCGTATCCGAGCGTTTTCACACCGTTATCTTCAATCAACTGCTTGATAATATCAAACGCATCCGTCTTACTGGAAGTTATTACTTCGAAATCAGATGAAATCACGCTTTTAACTTCGTCTGCGTATCTTGAATCAGTTATGAAATATCCTTTGCTCGGCAATAAGAAAACTATCCCAAAACTCGAGTGATATCCGCTGAAGTAATATCTGTTGGAGTCACTGAAGAAAATTGCTCCGTCTACTTTTCCTTTGCTGATGTCAAAAAATCTATCAACATATCCCATAGTATTTATTTTATCACTATTTAGCCATTTTGTAAAGAATTATGGCATAAATTAGCATACATAGTTTTCATTTCAAGAGCGTCTTCGGCTTGAGTTCCCGCAGATTCACAAATAATACAAGGATTCATACCGTATTCGTGCAAAATTTCTGCAAGAGGCTCAAAATCCGGTCCATAGATTTGGTCGGCAAAAGTTAAATGTCGTACCTCTCCCGCTCCTGAATATTGTATTTTAGAAAAATGTATATGTATTCCCTTTGCTCTCTCTTCGTCAAGGCTTGCAAATACTTTATCAATTTCCTTTCTATAATCGTCCTTGGTTTTTAAAATCCCTTGGAAACAAGCGTTAATGTGTCCAAAATCAAGAGTAGGTCTAAAAATCGGAGCAATTTTGCAAAAATCAACTATTTCATCTACCGTTCCTATTTGACTGCGCTTGCCCATAGTTTCTAGGCAAAGCATATAATCACCGTAGCCTTCGGAATAAACTTTTTCGGCAAGCGACTCAAGAGCGCGTGATGCAGTCAAAAGCGCCGTTTTTCTATCGTCTTTACCTTGGCAAGCAGTATGAATAACAAGTCTTTTGCCTCCAAAATAAGATAAAGCCTCTAAACTTTGCATAACGTACCTTATATTATTCTCTGCTTTTTGTGGTTCGTGAGTTGCAAAGTTTATGTAATAGGGAGCGTGAACGGTCATTTCTATACCATACTTTTTTGCTTCCTCGCCTATTTTAAGAGCGCTATCTCTTTTGATATTTACACCACGTCCAAATGAGTACTCGAATACGTCTAATCCGAAGTTTTTGAGCCACTCGGGCATTTGATAGGTATGTTTTTTGCCAGAATTAATAAAACTTTCCGAGTGACCAGCTGGGCCAAATTTAATCATAATAGTTCTACCGCCTTTGAAACGTCTTTACTAATTTGTGCTTTCAATTCTTCTACACTATTAAACTTAGAAATATCTCTTAATCTTTGAACAAAACTTACTGAAATAATTTTTTCGTATAAATCACCATCAAAATCAATTACGTAAGTTTCTATATTTTCTGAATAATCATCAAACGTCGGATGAGAGCCAACGTTGGTAACACACGCGTACCACACGCCGTCAATTAACGTTTTTGTAGCGTAAACCCCAGATTTTGGCAAAACTTTTTCTTGTGGAAACTCAAAATTAATCGTAGGATAAAGAGATTTTTTACCCTCTCCTCGCCCTTTGATTACTTTACCAGATAAAGTGTAATTATATCCAAGATGATAATTTGCAAGTTCAATTTCGCCATTTTCAATAAATGCGCGTATATCACGACTACTTACTTTTATACCTGACAAAACTACTTTATCTACTACAGAAAATTCAATTGAGTTTTCTTGGCAAAAGGCCTCGATAAAGTTTATATCACCTTTCCCGAATTTTCCAAACGTATAATCGTACCCACAAACTATTCCAACTACGTTTAAGTCGTTTTTCAGCTTTTTCAAAAAATCTATAGGTTCAATATCAAAAAATTCTTGACTACAAGGAGCGCAAACCACAGTATCAACTCCAAGCGCGCTAAATTTTTCTTTTCTTTCGTTTATCAAACAAAGTAATTTACTATCTTTTTTAAAAAATTTGGCAGGATTGCTACTAAACGTAAAAACTGCAGAGTCCACCCCCAGTTTTTTTGATAGTTTTACCCCAGCGGTAATCACCTCGACGTGTCCTTTATGTACCGCGTCAAAAAATCCGAGCGCTATGACTATTTTTTTGTTGTTTTTTTCATAAAAACTTAATTCGTTCATCTTAATCTAGTAGTAAATCCTAATTCTCCGTTAAACGTTGCGCCAAGCCCATAAATCAAACCGTCTTTGTCGCATATCAAAACGTCTGCGCAGTCTTTTTCATAAGGAATTCTTATACCGTTCTTCAATTTTTCAAGAGTTATATCGTCAAAACAAAGTTTTTCTTTGCCGTTTAACACAAAGTCGACGGGAAGAATATATTTTTGAGGCTCTGTTTCAAAATCCTCTTTTGAAACAGACCTATCAAGAGTAAATTCTCCACTTTTTTCGCGCAATAAATCACCCATAATTGCAGGTGCGCCAAGTTTTTCGCCAAGGTCACGACATAGAGACCTTATATAAGTTCCTGCGCTACAGGTTACTCTTATTACGTAAGTATTTTTCTTTGATTTTTCTAAAAGTTCAAGAGAATATATTTGCACTTCTCTCGCCTTTAAATCGAATTCTACGCCACTTCTTGCAAGTTTATACGCTCTAACTCCGCCTATTGACTTTGCGCTAACTTTGGGTGGAATTTGCGCGTAACTTTTAGGAAAATTTTCAATGACCTTTAAAAGCGCTTGCTCGTCCACGTCGCAATCAACGGAATTCAAAACTGTCCCGCCTTCGTCAAGCGTATCCGTTTCTTTCCCAAAAATTACGGTTGCTTTATATCTTTTCACTTTATCCAAAGTGCAATCAAACAATCTACACGCCGTGCCTATTGCTATAGGCAAAACTCCGCAAGCATTAGGGTCAAGAGTACCGAAATGACCTACTTTTATCTTTTTGTTTTCTCCGAGTTTATTTATAAGCACGTGTTTGACGAATTGTACCGTTCTTGACGAACTCTCTCCCGACGGCTTATATACGTTTACAAATCCTAACATAAAGCGTTTTTAGTGATATGAACTAATTTATCTAAAACGTCATAGTAGTTGCCGTTTAGTCTACAACCAGAAGCGTTAGGGTGACCTCCGCCACCAAAACGTGACGCACACAAAGAAACGTCTATTTTTCCTTTGCTCCTAAAACTAATTTTATACGATTCATGCTCAACTTCGGCTATTGCTATTGCAATTTTGACCGTGTCTACGTCTAACAACTTATTAATGCAACCCTCGGTTGCCGAATAGTCCGTTTTTGTTTCTTGAAAATCTTTTTTTGAAAAGGTTAATACGCCTATAGCGTTATCCTCAAAAAAGGTAACGTTATTCAATGCGCGAGTATGCAAATTAAAAGTTTCAAATTTGATTTTTCTGAATAGTTCGTAATAGATTTTATTCGCATCTATTCCATATTCATATAAACTCGACAAAGTTGAGTGTGTTGTTGCCGTCGTGCTTGAGTGATAAAACGCACCGCTATCAGTTAAAATTCCAGAATATAAAAACTCTGCAATAGTTTTATCAATTAAGTCTTTTTGGATATAAGAAAGAACGGAATACATAATCTCCGCGCAAGAAGAAACGTCCGTTTTCAAATAAAGTTCGCTAGATTGAAACTCGTTTGACTTATGATGGTCTATAATAAAGTGTTCCTTTGCTCTATAATAATGTTTTCTCATATTTCCTAAACGTTCACCCGAGGCAACGTCAACACCGATAGCCAAATCGTAATCGTAATCAAAATCTTGAGTATTAGGAGTAATATTCGTTAAAAAAGTTAGTTTTTTGCAATCGTCGTCACAGAGAAGGTCAATTTTGCTTTTTCCTAACTTATTGAGAAAATAATATAAAGCAAGTCCCGACCCGACAGTATCGCAATCGGGACTAACGTGGCATATAATAGCAATGCTGTCCGCTTTTAATATTGCTTTTTTTATAAAATCTAAATTTATCATTTATCTTTGATATCCTTGAGTATAGTATCGAGTTTGATACTGTATTCAATGGATTCGTCAAGTACGAATATAAGTTCGGGAGCAACTCTCAAATCAACTCTTTTGCAAAGTTCTCCCCTTAAAAATCCACTTGCGCTCTTTAAAGCAGTGATGGAATTCTTTTTTTGTTCCTCACTTCCGTAGACGCTAACGAAAACTTTACAAAATGATAAATCGTTCGTCGTTTCCGTTCTTATAACGCTCACGAATCCTTGCATCCGAGGGTCTTTGATATAGCCACCGGATACAAGTTCGGATATTGCGCGTTTTACTTCCGCATTAATTTTATCAATACGTTTCATTATTACACTTCCTGTTTTTCAAGAATAAACGCTTCAATTACGTCGCCTTCTTTGAGGTCGTTGTATCCTTCTATACCGATACCACACTCATATCCAGTTGCAACCTCTTTTGCATCGTCTTTAAGACGTTTAAGTGAGCCAACCGCACCTTCGTAAATAATAATATTGTCACGCAACAAACGGAGTTTTGAGTTTCTTGTGATTTTACCGTCGATAACGTACGAACCTGCGATAGTTCCAACACCAGTAATCTTAAAGGTTGCACGAACTTCAGCATGACCAAGAACGTTCTCGGTGAATTTAGGAGCAAGCATACCCTTCATTGCTGCAGTTACGTCGTCAATAAGGTCGTAAATGATTCTGTAAGTTCTAATTGCGATACCTTTTTTCTCTGCAAGCGCTTTTGCGTTACTATCAGGTCTTACGTTAAATCCGATAATAGTTGCATGCGAACTGCTTGCAAGAATAACGTCGGATTCATTTACCGCGCCAACTGCACCGTGAATAATATTAACTTTAACTTCTGCGTTTGAAAGTTTGAGTACGGATTGTTTAATTGCCTCAACCGAACCTTGTACGTCAGCCTTAACAATAACGTTCAATTCTTTTTGGTCGCCGTCTCCGATTTTGCCAAAGGCTTCCTCTAAAGTAAATTTTGCCATACTCTTGGCTTTTTCTACCTTTTCTTTGTTACGACGTTCTTCTGCAACTTGTTTTGAAAGTTTTTCGTCGGCAACAACCATAAGTTGGTCGCCAGCATTAGGCACTTCGGAAAAACCAAGAACGCTAACGGGTACGCTAGGACCTGCCTCTTTTACGTTTCTACCTTTATCGTCAATCATTGCGCGAATACGACCAACGGCAGTACCTGCAACTACGAAATCGGATACTTTCAAAGTACCGTTTTGAACGAGAACGGTAGCAAGAGGTCCACGACCTTTATCAAGTTTTGCCTCGATAATAGAACCACGAGCAGAACGATTCGGATTTGCTTTGAGTTCTTTAATTTCAGCAACTAAAAGTACGCTCTCTAATAATCTTTCTACACCCATACCGGTTTTTGCAGAAACGGGAACAACGATGGTATCACCACCCCACTCTTCGGGAAGAATATCGTGTTCGGTTAGTTGTTGCATAATTTTATCGGGTGTTGCGCCCTGTTTATCCATTTTGTTTACAGCAACTATGATAGGTACGTTTGCTGCTTTAGAGTGATTGATTGCTTCAATGGTTTGAGGCATTATACCGTCGTCTGCGGCAACTACGATTATCGCAATATCGGTAACTTGAGCGCCTCTTTCTCTCATTGAAGTGAAAGCCTCGTGACCAGGGGTATCAAGGAACGTTATAGGTGCGCCTTTGAGTGAAACTGTATACGCGCCGATATGTTGAGTAATTCCGCCTGCCTCACCTGCGGCAACGTCCGCTTTTCTTATATAGTCGAGAAGAGAAGTTTTACCATGGTCTACGTGACCCATTATTGTAACCACGGGAGGTCTAACAACCAAAGACTCTGGAGAATCGCTTTCGTCTTCGTGGATGTTTTGGAGAACTTCTTCGTAGGTTTTATCAAGTTTGAGTTCTAATTCAATGCCGTATTCTGCAGCAATTAGTTCCGCTGTATCAAAATCAATATTACCGTTTACGTTACTCATTATTCCGAGATTGAATAGTTGTTTTACGATATCCGCAGCAGTTTTACCTATCTTTTCGGAAAGCATTTTTATAGTGAGGTTTTCCGTAGTTATAACTGCTTTTTCGATAACGACGGGGGCTGGAGTAAAGTCGTTAGTTTTTACCTTTTTACCCATACGATATCTACGCGTTCCGTTTCTATCTTCTTCGATAAGATTATCCTCTATAAAACCTTTACGAATAAGCGTACGCTTGTTTTGACCTTTCTTTTCGCCAGAATCTTGTCTATTATCTTTCTTTTTAAACGACGCATTACTGTTCTTATTAGTACCAGTAGTAGGCATCATAGGAGCAATCGTTTCGGCAACAGGTTTTTTTGCTACGGGACGAGTACTCGTTTGAGGACGAGCCTTTTCAGTAGATGCATTATTCTTTGCGAAAGTCGAACGCTTTTCTTGAGGTATATACGTTCTATAACCACTTTCCGAGCTTGCTTTTACAGGAGCAGAACCCGTTCTCGCCTTGTTAAGAGCCTCGATAATTTTGTTATCCGCTTTTTTAACTCTTTGTTCGGGTTTTGCAGATTTTTCAACTTCGGGAGTTTTTGCAACTACCTTTTCTTCCGAAATTTTAACCTCTTTGGGTTTAACCTCTTCTTTTAGCTCAATGACTTCGATAGGTTCTACAACCTTTTCCTCTTTTTCGGGAAGTACTTCCGCTTTTACTTCCTCGGGTTTTGACTCTACTACAGTCTCAACCACTTCTTCTTTTATTTGAGAAGAAATTTCTTCTTTGCGTTCCTTTTCGCTTAAGCGTTCAAGAAGTCTTACTCTCACACCGTCAAGTTCAGATACGGTCTTTTCAGCCTCTTTTTTGCATGCTTTAATTTTTTCAAAAAGAGTTGCTACGCAATCCGTTTCGAATTTTGGGAGTAATTTGATATAACTGATATTATTTTCCGTTCCTTCTTTTGCCATTAAATATCACCACCCTTCGGGTTATCTACCCTATCTTGAGCAACCGTTATGATTGCTTGCGCTAAATTCTTATTAGTTAGTCCTATCACTTTGCAATTAGTTTTGTGCAGTGCATCTTCAAGTTTTTTATGTGTCAGTTTTATAAGGGGAATCCCCTTCATTGATGCAAATTCATTTATTTTCTTTTCCGTTTGAGCGGATAAAGTATTGCAAAGCAATATAAGTTTTAATCGTTTTTTCGTGACGAGCAAATTATCGATTCCGTATACGACTTGCCCGCTTTTAACAGAAAACCCGATATATGTATCAATTTTGTTTAAGTTTTGCATATTCCTCGCCGATATATTCGTATATCTCCGTGGGAATATCCGCGGAAAATACTTTATTGAGCATTTTTTTGCGGATACATAATTCAATGCACTTCGAGTCATCACATATATACGCGCCTCTGCCTGCTATTTTGCCTGTCGTATCAAGTTTATATTCACCTTCCGGAGTTCTCACGATACGCAACATTTCCGATTTAGGTTTCATTTCTTTGCAACAAGCGCACATACGTAAAGGTATCCTCTTTACCTTCATCTTATTCCTCCACTATTTCCTCGTCTTTTACGGCAGAATAAGGTTTAACGTCTATCTTCCAACCGGTAAGTTTTGCAGAAAGTCTTGCGTTTTGACCTTCTTTACCGATTGCGAGAGAAAGTTTATCGTCAGGAACGATAACTCTTGCAGATTTTTCATCGTCGTTAACTTGAACCATCATAACTTTAGCAGGGCTAAGAGCACGAGCAATATATTCAAGCGAATCAGCGCACCACTCGATAACGTCGATTTTTTCCCCACCGAGTTCTGCAACGATAGCGTTAACACGAGCGCCCTTAGCGCCGATACATGCGCCAACTGCGTCGATATTATCCTCTTCCGTGCTAACGGCAATTTTCGTACGATAACCAGCCTCTCTTACGATACCTTTTATAGCAACTAAACCGCTCTTAATTTCGGGAACTTCAAGTTCAAAAAGTCTGCGAACAAAGCCCGTTGAACTTCTAGATACAACTACTTGAGCGCCTTTTTGAGTAGTTCTAACTTTTTTAACGTAAACTTTGATTGTATCGTTAACGTTATATCTCTCACCATTTATTTGGTCGGTAGGCATCATGATACCTTCCATTTGACTTTGAGTCATTTCTACGTAAACGTTTCCACCCTCGATTCTACGAACGATAGCGGTCATTATTTCGCCTTCTTTTTCACTCATTTCACCCATAATGATATTACGTTTTGCTTCGGTGAGTTTTTGAACGATAACTTGTTTAGCCGTTTGAGCGGCAATTCTTGAAAAATCCTTAGGAGTAATATCTTCGCTAATAACGTCACCAAGTTTATAATTGAAAGGCTTATTCAAAGCAGTGCACTCTTCTTGAAGTTCTGCGAGTGAAATCTCTTTATCTGGATTGACTACTTCGTCTACAACCTCACGAAAAGCAATAACTTTTATACCGTTGGTGTTAGGGTTAAGTTTAACGGTAACGCCTCTACTTTCACCATATTGTTTTTTGTAAGCAGAAACGAGTCCTGCTTCAATCGCTTCAGTTAAAACTTCCTTACTTATCTTCTTTTCTTTCTCT
>JAZQYG010000190.1:0-27566 GCA_045633305.1 Clostridia bacterium
GTTATGAGTGACCGTGTCGGCTACTGGGCTGATATGGAGAATCCTTATATCACCTACGACGACAATTATATCGAATCGGTATGGTGGTCGATAAAAGAACTTGACAAACAAGGACTTTTGTACAAAGGTCACAAAGTCGTACCGTATTGCCCTCGTTGTGGAACGGCGCTATCTTCACACGAAGTTGCGCAAGGATACAAAAACGTAACTGAAAAATCGGTTTTCGTTAAGTTCAAGAGAGTAAATGCAGAGGGAGAATATTTCCTTGCTTGGACGACGACTCCTTGGACTCTTCCGTCTAACGTTGCTCTTTGTATGAATCCTAACGAAAATTACGTTAAGATAAAAGCAGAAGAAGGAATTTATATTCTCGCAGAGGCGCTCGCTCCTTCTTTGTTTGAAAACTACGAAGTTCTCGAAACTAAAAAAGGAAAAGAGTACGTTGGTGAAAAATATATTCCTCTCTATAACTGGGCGGACGAAAAGAGCAGAGAAAAAGGCTATTTCGTAGTTGCAGACGACTACGTAACTTTGACCGACGGTAGCGGTATCGTTCATATTGCTCCCGCTTTTGGTGAGGACGACGCAAGAGTAGGTAGAGATAATGCTCTTCCTTTCGTTCAACTCGTTAGTGAAAACGGCAAGTTCGTACAAGGCACGGGCGAGATTGAAGGACTTTTTGCAAAAGACGCGGATAAATGGATAATAGCCGACCTCAAAGAGAGAGGACAACTTTTCAAAGAACTTATGTACGAACACAGTTATCCTTTCTGTTGGCGTTGCGATACTCCCCTTCTTTATTACGCTCGTAGTACTTGGTTCGTAAAAACTACGGAAATTCGCGATAGACTTTTGAAAAATAACGCAACCGTTAACTGGATGCCTGCATCTATCGGAACGGGTAGAATGGGTAACTTCTTGGAGAACGTTATCGACTGGGGATTATCCCGTGAAAGATACTGGGGAACTCCTCTTCCCGTATGGATTTGCGACAAGTGCGGAAAAGTGCACGTAATAGGCTCTAAACAAGAACTCCGCGACCTTGGAGCAATTAAAGGCGATATCGAACTCCATAGACCTTATATCGACGAGGTAACCTTTGGTTGTGATTGCGGTGGCACGTTTAAGCGTACTAGCGAAGTTATCGACTGTTGGTACGATTCGGGTAGTATGCCTTTTGCGCAGTGGCACTATCCCTTTGAAAACAAAGAAAAGTTCGAGAGATATTTCCCTGCGGACTTTATAAGCGAGGCAGTTGACCAAACTAGAGGTTGGTTCTATACCTTGCTTGCAATTTCTACCTTGCTTTTTGACAAAGCACCTTTCAAAAACTGTATCGTTCTCGGTCACGTTAACGACAAAGACGGTCAAAAAATGAGTAAACACAAAGGCAACGTGGTTGACCCTTGGACCGTACTCGATAAACAAGGCTCGGATGCAGTTCGTTGGTATTTCTACACCGTAAGTTCACCTTGGCTACCTTCAAACTTCTACGCGGAGGCAGTAAGCGAGAGCCAACGTAAATTTATGGGAACTCTTTGGAATACCTACGCTTTCTTCGTTCTTTACGCAGAAATTGATAAATTCGACCCCACGAAGTATTCGCTCAAAGACGCAAAACTCACCATTATGGATAAGTGGATTCTTTCCGAACTTAACTCTCTCGTTAAATTCGTAGACGAGTGCTTGGACGAATATAAGATTACTGAAAGCAGTAGAAAAATTCAAGATTTCACCGATATGCTCAGTAACTGGTACGTAAGACGTGGCAGAGCGCGTTACTGGGGCAGTGAAATGGACGAGGACAAAATTGCCGCGTACACCACGCTATACACCGTGCTCGTAACGCTATCTAAACTTATTGCTCCTTATACTCCATTTATGGCGGAGAGCATTTATCAAAACCTCGTTCGTAACGTAGATAAATCCGCGCCCGAGAGCGTACATCTTTGTTCTTTCCCCGTAGCGGACGAATCAATGATTGACGTTGAACTTGACAAAGGTATGGAATATCTTCTTGACCTCGTTGCTCTTGGTAGAGCGTCAAGAAACAAAGCAAATATCAAAAACCGTCAACCTCTTGCAAAAATGTTCGTAAAAGCAGACGGCAAGAGCGTAAGCGGAGAACTTCTCGAAATACTTGCAGACGAATTGAACGTAAAAGAGATAGAACTTGTGTCCGACGACTCCAAGTTCGTTGGATATTCGCTCAAACCTCAACTCAAAACGCTCGGACCTAAATACGGCGCTCTTCTTGGCGGAATAAGAGAATTCCTTTCTTCTTGCGACGCTACCGACGTTGTAAAAACGGTTGAAAACGGCGTATACGTGACTGAAATCAAAGGACAAAAGGTTGAATTCACAAAAGACGACCTCCTTATTTCTACTGAGAACAAGAGCGGATACGTTGCAGAGTCTATGAACTCTATAACGGTAATCCTCGACACTAATTTGACTGACGAACTTATTGCAGAAGGTATCGTGCGTGAACTGGTTAGCAAGATTCAAACTATGAGAAAAGAGGCTGGATTCGACGTTACCGACCACGTAAAAGTAGGATACGTTGCAGACGGCAAAATCAAAGAAGTTCTTCTTGGCGAGTGGGCAAAAGAAATCGCAAGCGATACTCTTGCTATCTCCGTTGAAGAAGGTGAGTTCGGTTACTCCAAAAAATGGGACGTAAACGGTGAATCCGTTACCCTTTCGGTAGAAAAGATATGAAAACCGCAAACGGTTGGACTGATTACTCTGTAATTGCTACCGGCGACGGTATGAAACTTGAGCGTTGGGGAGAGTATAAGTTACTCCGTCCCGACCCCCAAGTTATTTGGCGTACCGATAGACGTATGGACAAAGAAAAAGGTCTTTGCGGAATTTACGAGCGCTCTCGTGAGGGAGGTGGCGCGTGGCGTATGTTAAAGCCCGTTCCCGAAGAGTTCACGGTAAATTACAAAGATATGACCTTTTCTCTTAAACTTATGGGATTCAAGCACACCGGACTTTTTCCAGAACAAGCGGTTAACTGGGACAAAATGCAAGAACTCATAAAAGGCGCTGGTAGAAAAATAAGCGTACTTAACCTTTTTGGTTACACGGGAGGAGCAACGGTTGCTTGCGCAAAGGCTGGAGCGAGCGTTTGTCACGTGGATGCGGCTACCGCTATGGTAGAGCGTTGCAAAAAGAATATGGCGCTCAGCGGACTCAAAAACGCCGAAGTTAGATATATCGTAGACGACTGCGTTAAGTTTTGCGAAAGAGAAATTAGACGAGGAAGAAAGTACGACGCCGTAATTCTCGACCCTCCGAGCTTTGGAAGAGGCCCGAGAGGAGAAAAATGGAAGATAGAAGATAGCGTTTTCGACTTAGTAAAATTAATAGAAGGACTTTTGTCCGATAATCCTCTTTTCGTTCTCCTTAACTCTTATACGACGGGACTTCAACCTACCGTAATGGAAAACGTTTTGAGACTTTGTCTAAAAGGTAAAGTAGGTAAATTCGAGGCGGACGAAATAGGAATAAAAACAGAAGAGGCGGGAATACGTTTGCCCTGTGGCGCGTCCGCTTGGTTTATAGGTGAATAATATGGATGAAAGAGTTAACGTTTTGTACGAAGATAATCATTTGCTCGTAGTAGTTAAACCTCAAAACGTTCCGGTACAAGAGGACGCCAGCGGAGATAAAGACCTTTTGACAATGCTCAAAGAGTACGTCAAAGAAAAATATCAAAAGCCGGGGGAGGCGTACGTAGGACTCGTGCATAGACTTGACCGCCCGACTGGTGGCGTTATGGTTTTTGCTCGCACGTCAAAGGCTGCGGCAAGACTTCAAGAGTGTATGAAGGAAGGGGAGTTTGAAAAGAGATATTTTGCAGTAGTATGCGACACCGTCAAACAAAAAAGGCGCAAACTCGTAGATTATCTTATGAAAAATCCCACAACCAACACCGTTATGTGCGTACCTCCTGCAACGACGGGAGCAAAAAGAGCGGAACTCGATTATAGAGTGCTCGAAGAGAAAGGCAATTTGACCCTCGTTGATATTGCTCTCATTACGGGTAGAGGACATCAAGCAAGAGTGCAAATGTCTAATATGGGTAATCCTATTTTTGGCGACGCAAGATACGGCGGAAACAAAATAGCAAAGGGACACAATTTGGCTTTATGGGCGGCGGAACTTAAATTTTTGCACCCCGTGACCAAAGAAAAGATGGTTTTCAGAGTATTTCCTCCTGAAATAACCCCTTGGAATCTCTTTGATTTGGATTTATTTTTGAATATAAATATAAAAAATTAAAAAAACTGTTCGTTTGCTTGACAAAGGGCGGACAAAATATTAAAATAGTATGGCTATCTTGGTGGTATAGCGTTTTTTCGAATTAGCCCCTCGCAAAAAACCGTGCCCCAAAATCAAAAAATCAAATATTATTCGGAGGCTCAAATGAAGACCTTTATGGCAAAACCCGAAACGGTTGAGCGTAAGTGGTACGTTGTAGATGCAACGGATATGGTTCTCGGTAGACTTGCAAGCCAAGTTGCTGCAGTTCTTCGTGGCAAGAACAAACCCACTTTCACTCCTAACGTTGACACGGGAGATTACGTAATTATAACCAACTGCGACAAAGTAGTACTTACTGGTCGCAAATTAGAACAAAAATTCTATCGTTATCACACCGGTTACATCGGCGGACTCAAAGAGATTCGTTATTCAAAGATGATGGAAACCAAGCCTGATTTCGTAGTTTACGAAGCAATCCGCGGAATGCTTCCCAAGAGCCCTCTTGGTAGACAAATGATTAAAAAACTCAAAGTTTACAAGGGCGCAGAGCATGGACACGAGGCACAAAAGCCCGTTGAGCTCAAATTTTAAGAGGTGAACTATGGCAGCAAAAGCAACTAAGAAAAAATTGCAATACTGGGGAACTGGTAGACGTAAAAAAGCAATCGCAAGAGTACGTCTTATCCCTTCCGGAAACGGTGAAATCACTATTAACAAACGCAACATAGACGAATATTTTGACCTTGATACCCTCAAACTTATCGTTCGTCAACCTCTCGTTCTTACCGAAACCAACGACAAATTCGACGTTATCGTTAACGTATGCGGTGGCGGTACTACTGGTCAAGCAGGCGCAATCCGTCATGGTATCGCGCGCGCTCTCGTTGTTGCAGACGAGGCATACAAACCTGCAGTTAAAAAAGCAGGATTCTTGACTCGTGACCCCAGAGCGAAAGAAAGAAAGAAATACGGTCTTAAGAAAGCAAGACGCGCTCCTCAGTTTAGCAAACGTTAAACGGCAGGGCACAATCGACTTTCAAAGCCTTCCGCCGACGATATTCGGTGGAAGGCTTTTTTTAAAATTCGGACGGTTTTCCGTAGTTAATTATAGAGAGGTAATATGTTATACGACGTAGTTATTATAGGTGGCGGTCCTGCGGGACTTAGCGCGGGAATTTACGCCGGAAGAGCGGGTCTAAACACCCTTATTATAGAAAAGTATTTTGCAGGCGGACAAGCAGGACAAACTTACGAGATTGAAAATTATCCGGGGTTTGTGAAAGTTGGGGGATTTGAACTCACTCAAGAGATGCACAAACAAGCAACTGCTTGCGGAGCGCAAATAATTTTTGAAGAAATCGAAACGCTTTCTCTCGTTGCTAAAAATATAAAACTCAAAAACGGAGAAGAGATAAACGCTAAAACCATAATTATTGCAAGCGGAGCAAGTCACACACCTCTTGGCGTAGACAAAGAAGATGGGCTCAAAGGCGCTGGGGTATCGTACTGCGCAACTTGTGACGGCGCATTTTTCAAAGGCAAAAGCGTCGCCGTCGTAGGCGGTGGAAATACCGCCGTAGGAGACGCGCTTTATCTTACGAGGTTTGCAAAAGAAGTTTATATTATTCATAGGCGCAACGAATTTCGCGCATCCCCTGCTTTGACTGGTCGACTTCACGAAAGCGGAGTTATTATCAAAACTCCTTGCAGCGTCAAATCTTTAGAAGAAAAAGAGAATAAACTCTGCGCTATCGTGATTGAAAGCAAAGACGGAAAAGAAGAAAGAATAGAGGCGAGCGGGCTTTTCGTTGCAGTCGGTCAAACCCCCGAAACTACAATTTTTGAGGGCGTTGACAAAGACGAAAAAGGTTATATAATTACGGACGAGAATATGAAAACAAACCTCGACGGCGTATTTTGTGCGGGGGATTGTAGAGCAAAGTTTTTGCGCCAGATAGTGACTGCTTGTGCAGACGGCGCAATTGCGGCAGAACAAGCGGTAGCGTACGTTACGATAAATAATAAATAAGAGGTATATATGGATTTAGGAATTAAACTTTCAAAAGAATTTGGCATCAAAGAAGAATACTCAAACAACATCATCACCCTTATTGACGAAGGCAATACTATACCTTTTATTGCTCGTTATAGAAAGGAAAAGACAGGCTCGTGCGACGACCAAGTTTTGCGTGAGTTTTTTGATAGACTTAACTATTTGAGAAACCTCGAAAAGAGAAAGACCGAGGTAGCCTCAAGCATAGACGAACAAGGCAAATGGAGCGCGGAGATTGCTCTTGCTCTTGAAAAAGCAACCACTTTAACAGAGGTAGAGGACATATATAGACCTTACGTCAAAAAACGTAAAACGAGAGCAACCGTAGCCCTTGAAAAGGGATTAGAGCCACTTGCAAACTTTATTATGGCGGGTGAAGGCAAAGAAGACGACCTTAACTCGCTTTGCGATTCTCTTATTAGTGAAGAAAAGGGAGTAAATTCAAAAGACGACGCGCTTTCCGGCGCTCTTGATATAATTGCAGAAAGGGTTAGTGACGATGCCGAAGTTCGTAAAGCCCTACGCGCTCTTTTGGTTGAAATGGGAAATATTTGCACCAAACTCGACGAAGAAAAAGAAAATGCAAAAACGTACGATATGTACAAAGATAGACAAGAGAAAATTAAGAGCATACCTTCTCATAGAATTCTTGCAATCAATAGAGGAGAAAAAGAAGAGTGCTTGTCCGTTTCTTTGGTTATAGACGTGGAGAGCGCAATTGCAAAAATTTATGAAACGACCGCGCTTGGCGGAAATTTTGCAGAACTTATTGATAAAGCGGTTAGAGACAGTTATAAACGTTTGATTTTCCCTTCTATTGAAAGAGAGGTTAGAGGAGAACTCACAGATAGAGCAAGCGAACAAGCAATCAAAATGTTCGAGGTTAATCTTCGTCCCTATCTTATGCAACCCCCTCTCAAGTCCAGGAGAATATTAGGTTTAGACCCTGCCTATCGTACGGGTTGTAAAATCGCGGTAATCGACGAATCTGGTAACGTACTTGCAACCACCGTCGTATATCCCACTCCTCCTCAAGAGAGAAAGGAAGAGGCCAAAAAGATTCTTCTCAAACTCATAAAAGAGCACGGCGTTAGCGTTATTTCGATAGGTAACGGAACGGCGTCCAAAGAATCTGAAATATTCGTTGCCGAAATGATAAAGGAATCGGGATTAGACCTATCTTACGCCGTCGTTAACGAGGCAGGCGCATCCGTTTATAGCGCCTCTAAACTTGGAGCAGATGAATTTCCCGAGTTTGACGTATCCCTTCGCTCTGCAGTATCTATTGCAAGAAGACTCCAAGACCCTCTTGCTGAACTCATCAAAATCGACGTTAAGTCCATAGGCGTAGGTCAATATCAACACGATATGCCCGAAAAAAGACTGGATGAAGTGCTTGGTGGCGTAGTTGAAGACTGTGTAAATAGCGTAGGCGTAGACCTCAATACCGCATCTGAAAGTTTGCTTTCCTACGTTGCAGGAGTTGGCAAATCTATTGCAAAAAATATCGTAGAACACAGAAAAGAAAAACCTTTCAAAACAAGACAAGAACTTTTGAAAGTCAAAAAACTCGGAGACAAAGCGTACCAGCAGTGCGCGGGCTTTTTGAGAGTCCCCGGTGGAGAGAACGTTCTTGACAACACCGCCGTTCATCCCGAAAACTATGATGCAGTCAAAATTTTGCTCACTTGCACGGGATACTCAATGGAGGACGTAAGAGCGGGTAAAATTTCCGATATAAAAGAAAGAATTCAAAAATTAGGCAGAGCAAAAACCGCCGAGGAGTGTAAAATCGGTGAGCCTACCCTTATCGATATCGTAGAGGAACTTTTAAAGCCCGGTAGAGATATCCGTGAAAGTTTGCCTCCTCCCGTACTTCGTAGCGATTTGATGGACTTAAAGGACCTCAAAGAAGGTATGGAAATAGACGGAACGGTACGTAACGTTATAGACTTCGGCGTATTCGTTGATATCGGCGTTCATCAAGACGGACTCGTTCACATTTCGGAAATTAGTAATAATTTCGTTTCTCATCCATCTGACGTTGTAAAAGTTGGAGATAAAGTAAAGGTAAAAGTACTTGGCGTTGACCAAGTTAAAAAGAAAATTTCTCTTTCCTTCAAAACCTCGGTGACTCCCGGTGGTATAGGTGGAGCAAACGTTAAGTCGGATAAAGAACGCAAAGAAGGAAGAGAAAGAGCAAATAGAGAAAAGGCAAAAACCGTACACGCTAAAAAAGAGGCTAGCCTTGACGATATGCTCAAAAATTTAGCGGGTAAATTTAATAAAAGATAGTGAAAAGAATAAGTTGGGACATAGAGGAATTCGATTCTCTTTCCTCGACGAATAACGCCCTCCGCGCGGTAGCAGATACAGCAAAGGAGGGTAAAGTTTATATTGCTCACACTCAAACCGCTGGAAAAGGAACTAAAGGTAGGAGTTTTATAAGCGAAAAGGGCGGGCTTTATATGAGTTTGCTCTTAAAACCAGAGGCGCGTGGATTCGACGGAACTGGTTTGACCGCTCTTAGCGCCGTTGCCGTATGCGAGGCGGTTGAAAAGGTGTTCGGCATTTATCCTAAAATCAAATGGGTAAACGATATTTTGCTAAACGGCAAAAAATGCTCGGGTATACTTGCCGAGAGCAAAATCGGAGCAGATGGATTCGAGTGGGTAGTCGTTGGAATAGGCGTAAATATCGTTATTCCCGAGGGCGGATTTAACGAAGATATCAAAGATATTGCTTGCGCAATTACTGAAAAGGTAGACCAGTCTACGTATAAACGTTTCGTTGAAGAGATTCTCTTATCTATCGAAAAATATTATCTTGACTACCAAAAAGGAAAATATAAAGCAGGTTATAAATCTCGCTCTGCCGTTATCGGAAAAAGCGTAACTATAAAGACGGGAGAAGAAGAGATAAAAGGTGTTGCAATCGATATCGATAATGAAAATCGTTTAGTAGTTAGGTGTGGTTGCGAGGAAAGAGTTTTTTCTTCGGGGGAAGTTGTAAAGGTTGATTATGAAAGATAAAATTATTAAACCTATTGCGCATATTGAGAATAATTTTCCCTCAAAATTCGGTATTCCTCGTCAAAGCGGTCTTGCAAATATTCGCTCGAAATTAATTTTTGAAAAAGAATATTCAAAAGTAGAGGCGTTCAAAGGATTAGACGGTTTTTCTCACCTTCATCTTATATGGGGGTTTTCTGAAAACGAAAGAGAAGAGTGCTCTCTCACCGTTAGACCGCCTATGCTCGGAGGAAACGAAAGGGTAGGTGTATTCGCCTCGCGTTCTCCGTTTAGACCTAACGGGCTGGGTCTTTCCGTGGTTAAAATAGATAAATTCTATTTAAAGGAAGGTAGAGCGATTATTGAGGTGCTTGGCGCGGATTTGATGAACGGTACTCCCGTTTACGACGTCAAACCGTATTTAGCATACGTTGATTGCATAAAAGATGCAAAGGACGGATTTGCAACCGAAAAAGAGGGATATCGACTTGACGTTGCTTTTAGCGGTGAGTGTGATGGACTGTTATCAAGCGAACAAAAAGCCGAACTTGTAGAATCGCTTTCTCGTGACCCAAGACCGCAATATCACGAGGATGGGAGAGAGTATGGGTTTGCTTACGCCGATAAGGAAATAAAATTCAAAGTTGAGGGTATTACCCTTACCGTTTTAAAAGTGGAGGATAAAAATGAGAGAAGATAAACTCGTAGAAGCAATAATCGATAACGCGTTGAAATACCATAGCGAGGACTCGGAATTTCCCCCTTCTCTTGTAATAGACAAACAAGATTATTCCGATTTTGATATAGAAGAGGTAACAAGGTTACTACAAGAAGAGGGATTCAAACTTGTGGACGGAACGTTAGCCCCTCCTCCCTTTTCTGAAATGGACGAGGATTTCAAAAAGTTAAAGTGGTACATCTATCAAGAAAAGTAAATAAAAGCCCGTTACTCTGACGTAACGGGCTTTATATTTTTTAAAACTATTTTTTTGAATTGATTTTATTAAGTATCTTGACGGTAATGAATATTAGCGCGCTAACTACGAAAATTCCGAGCATACCTTTCCAAAGAATATCAAGAGCAGGGATAATTGCACTCGTCGCGGGAGCAGAACCCGAAGTTGAGCCCGAAGTTGCGCCTGAAGTTGCGCCACTACAAATTAAATTGCGAATAAATTTAAACATATTTTGTACCTCCTAAATAAAGAGCGGAACGATAGAAAGAATAATACCGCCTGCAACTACGGACGCGATTTGACCGGAAACGTTTGCGCCTACCGCGTGCATCAAAAGATGGTTCGTCGGGTCTGCCTCGAGTCCCATTTTTTGTACTACTCTCGAACTCATAGGAAATGCGGAAATTCCAGCCGCGCCTATCATAGGGTTAATCTTCTTGCCTTCGGGCAAAAATACGTTCAAAAGTTTTGCAAATAATACTCCGACTACCGTATCTAGGAAGAAGGCAACGAGTCCAAGTCCCATTATCATAAGTGTTTCAAGTCTTACGAAACTTTCTGCTCTCATTGACGCTGCTATCGTGATGCCAAGAAGAAGGGTAATAAGATTTGCCAAAACGTTTTGAGCGGTGTCCGAAAGAGTATTGAGTACTCCGCACTCACGGATTAAGTTGCCGAGCATAAGCATACCAACGAGGGAAACCGATGCGGGAGCAACTAATCCTGCGATTATAGTTACCGCGATAGGGAATATAATTTTTGTACGTTTGGTTACGCTTTCGGGGTTGTAACTCATATGGATAGCGCGTTCTTTTTTGGTTGTGCACATTTTGATTGCCGCAGGTTGAATAATAGGAACGAGCGCCATATACGAGTAGGCTGCCACCGCTATTGCGCCTATATATCCGCTATCAAGTATTTGTGAAACGAGTATAGAAGTCGGTCCGTCCGCTGCGCCGATAATACCGATACTTGCCGCATCAACGAGAGGAAAGCCGAGAAGAACTGCAAGTATTACAGTCAAAAAGATACCTGCTTGAGCCGCAGCGCCAAAGAAAAGAAGTTTTGGGTTAGCAAGTAACGGTCCGAAGTCTATCATTGCGCCTATTCCTATAAAGAGAAGTAGGGGCATAGCCTCTGAAACGTCGATAAACTCGTTAAAGAGCCAGTCGACGATACCGATAACGTCTTTGCCGAGAGCGGGATTATATTGATTGATTGCTCCCGAAAAAGGAAGGTTTACGAGAATTGCGCCAAATCCCATAGGGAGAAGAAGAGCGGGCTCTAATTTTTTTGCAATAGCAAGATAAATCAAGAGCGCTCCGACAATCCACATAACCGCTTGTTGCCAAGTGATTGCAATGATTCCATTAATTAAAAAATCCATTTTTTGCCTCCGAAATTTAAAACAGAACAGAAGGAATTATACTATATTTGATTAGGAGTAGTCAAATTATATAACGACAAAAATCTTTTATTTTTTGCAAAAAACACCAATATTAAAGTGTAACGGCAAATTAAATTTACAGAAAGTATTGCTAAATTACTCTTGTTTTGCTATAATATATAGTATATAAGTATAATTTTATTTAACAAGGAACTTTTTTGGATAAAATTCGTATCGAAAAATTTCATAGTGGAACGGAAAGAAAGGCTTACGAAATCTTTTCCCCGAAACAAATCGAAAAAGACGGCAAAAGCGGTTGGCTCTTTAAAGTATGGGCGCCATCTGCTCTCGCCGTTTCTCTCGTTGGTGATTTTAACTCTTGGGACGATGGTGTGAATCCTATGACTTGCGAGGGTGGTATTTGGACTGCTTTTTCGAGTGATGCCAAGATTTGGGATTGTTACAAATTCAAAATAAAAGGGGCAAACGGCACTCACTTGAAGTGCGACCCTTACGCTTACCACTACGAAGACGCGGTGGCGGGAGCAAGCAAAATTTATCCTCTTCCTGATTTTAAGTGGAACGATTCGGCGTGGCTCAAAAAAAGAGAAAAAACTAATCATAGATTCAAACCACTCAATATATACGAAGTTCATCTCGGTTCGTGGAAAAGAAAACAGAGCGGTGACTATTATTCTTACCGTGAACTTGCGGACGAACTTATTCCATACGTAAAGGATATGGGTTATACCCACCTCGAACTTCTTCCCGTGACCGAGCACCCCTTCGACGGTTCGTGGGGATATCAAGTGAGCGGTATGTTTGCTCCTACTTCTCGTTACGGAAAGCCCGAGGACTTTATGTATTTTATAGACAAGGCTCATAGGGCTGGGATAGGCGTTATACTCGACTGGGTTAGCGCGCATTTTCCAAGAGACGAGCACGGTCTTTTTGAATTCGACGGAACTACGCTTTACGAGTATTCAGACCCTTTAAAAAGAGAGCACAAAGGTTGGGGAACGGTAATTTTTGATTACTCAAAACCCGAAGTTAAATCATTTTTGATTTCCTCCGCCGACCTATTTTTCGATAAATATCATATCGACGGTATCCGTATGGATGCGGTTGCGTCAATGCTATATCTTGATTATTGTCGCGAGGAGGGTCAGTGGCGTCCAAATATCGGAGGAGGCAATTACAATTTAGAGGCAATTGATTTTATTAGAGAACTCAACAGTCACGTTCTCTCTACTTACCCCGGAACTATGATGATAGCAGAAGAAAGTACCGCCTTTCCTATGGTAACTATGCCTCCGTTTATGGGAGGGCTCGGTTTTTCGTATAAATGGAATATGGGGTGGATGAACGACAATCTTGAGTATTTAGCCACCGACCCGATATATAAAAAGCACGAACATAACAAGATGACTTTTTCTATAACTTACGCTTTTTCGGAAAACTACGTTCTTCCTCTTTCGCACGACGAAGTCGTTCACCTGAAACGTTCGCTTTTAGAAAAGTGTCCGGGTAGTTACGACCAAAAGTTCGATACCCTTATGACCTTTTTAGGATTTACGATGGCTCACCCCGGCAAAAAACTTTTGTTTATGGGTGGAGAGATAGCGCAGTTTATCGAGTGGGATTACAAAAAAGGTTTGGACTGGATGCTCCTTGACTTTGAGCGTCATCAAAAATTTCAAGAGTTTGTAAAAAATTTGAATAAACTCTACAAAAAAGAAAGAGCCTTTTTTGAGAGAGACCACGAAATGGGCGGATTCGAGTGGATTGTCGTGGATGATAAGGACCAAAACGTTTTTGCCGTTGAAAGAGTGGATAACTCTGGTCGTAGAGTGATTTGTATAGCAAACTTTTCGCCCGTAGATAGACGTGATTATCGTATCGGGGTAAAAAGGAAAGGAAAATACAAAATTTTATTATCTTCGCAAGAAGAAAGATTCGGTGGACGCGGAATTGATAATAAAATATTAAATACGGGCAAAATATATATGCACGGACGACAAAATTCGTTGTCATTAAATTTGAAAGGTAATAGCGTAACCTTTATAGCGCTGACAAGATAAGGGAGGAAAAAATGTTAACGAGGAAAAAAGAGTGCGTCGCTATGCTACTTGCTGGCGGACAAGGAACGAGACTGGGCGTTTTAACAAGAGACGTCGCAAAACCTGCAGTGCCTTTTGGCGGAAAGTACAGAATTATCGACTTTACTCTCAGTAACTGCATCAATTCGGGTATTGATACCATAGGCGTTCTTACTCAATACCAACCGTTTGAACTTAACCAGTATATAGGTAACGGTCAACCGTGGGATTTGGATAGAATCAACGGTGGAGTTTTTGTGTTGCCTCCGTACGTTAGAGGAAAGACGGGTGAGTGGTACAAGGGAACGGCTAACGCCATTTATCAAAATATCAATTTTATAAAAGGCTACGACCCTGAATACGTTCTCGTTTTGTCGGGTGACCATATCTACAAAATGGATTACGATAAAATGCTCGACGCTCATAAAGCAAGTAACGCGGATTGCACGATTGCCGTTATCGACGTACCCCTTTCCGAGGCGTCTAGATTCGGTATTATGAAAACCGAAGAGGGCGGAAATAGAATCACCGAGTTTTTTGAAAAACCCAAAAACCCCACTAGCACAAAAGCGTCTATGGGTATTTATATATTCAACTGGCAAATGCTCAAAGAGTATTTGATTGCCGATGAAGAGGATAAGGACTCCGATAACGATTTTGGTAAAAATATTATTCCCAAAATGCTTGAAGACGGCAAAAATATGTACGTTTACGATTTTTCGGGATACTGGAAAGACGTAGGAACGATATTTAGTCTTTGGCAAGCGAATATGGATTTATTAGACGTAGAATCTGGCATGAATCTATCCGATTCAAGTTGGAAAATTTACGCGAGAAATAGTGCCCTTCCTCCCCACTTTATCGCAGAGGACGCAAAAATTTCACGAGCAATAATAAGCGAAGGCGGATATATCGACGGAGAAATTTCGGACTCCGTTATTTTCCAAAACGTTACCATTAAAAAAGGCGCGGTTGTAGAACACTCCGTTATAATGCCCGGCGCGGTTATTGAAGAAGGCGCAAAAGTATGTTATTCGATTATCGGCGCAAACGCAGTTATCGGAAAGGATTCAGAAACGGGCGAGATTATGGAAAAAGAGGACGATATCACCGTAATCGGAGCAAACGCTATCGTTCCTGAAGGAGCAAAAATAGGCAAAGGCGTTATGTTGGAGGGTAAACAGTTATGAGCGCAATGGGTATAATTTTTGCAAGTGACAAAGAGGTAAAACTTAACGAACTCACTATTCATAGAACTACTGCTTCTCTTCCTTTTGGCGGAAGATACAGACTTATAGACTTTACTCTTTCTAACTTTGTTAATAGCGGTATCACGAGAATAGGTATTATTGCTCGAAACAACTACAATTCTTTGATGGACCATATTCGTATGGGTCGTGACTGGGATTTGAGTCGTAAAAATTCGGGTATTGCCGTTCTTCCTCCTTTCGTTCACTCTACGACGGGACAGGTTTATAAAGGCAAAATCGAGGCGCTTTATAGCAATTTGAGTTTTTTGCAAAATAGCAAGGACGAATACGTTTTTCTCGTTAACGGAAACGTCGCGGCAAACATTGATTTTGAAAAGGCTATCGAAACTTACGAAAAAACTAACGCGGACATTTTGGTATTTACCGCCAAAATGAATTACGCAAACTCAAGAAGGGTTAGCGTAACCAAAGACGAGAACAACGTAATAACCGATATGCTTATTATGGATAGACTGGGTGGCGCGGAAAAACTCGTTGGACTTAACGCTTATCTTATAAGAAAGGAACTTCTTTGTTCTCTTATCGAAGACGCGTATGCAAGAAGTTTGGTGGATTTTGAAAAAGATATTCTTCAAAGCAAAGTCCACTCACTCAAAATGATTGCCTACCAGATTGACGATTTTGTTGCCGTTATCGACGACGTAAAGAGTTATTATAATTCAAGTATGAAACTTTTGAATAAATCGGCAAGAGACGATTTGTTCAGTAGAAACGGAAACGTATATACAAAAGTAAAAGACAGTTCGCCTACCATTTACGGAAAAGGGGCAAAACTCGTTAATTCTCTCGTTGCGGACGGATGCGTGATAGAAGGAACTGTAGAAAACAGTATTCTTTTCCGTGGCGTAAAAGTAAAGGAAGGCGCGTACATAAAAAATTCCATAGTTATGGAGCACGGTATGATTGAAAAGGGAGCAAAACTTGCTTACGTTATCACAGACAAAGACGTTACCGTTTCTGAAGGTAGGTCTCTATCAGGTTTTGAAACCTATCCCATAGTTATAGTAAAAGGTAAAACCGTTTAGGAGGATATATGAAAGTTTTATTTGCAACGAGTGAGTGCGTCCCATTTGCAAAAACTGGTGGACTTGGAGACGTAGCGGGGGCTCTTCCCTCTTCTCTTGTTAGTGGCGGAGTTGATTGCAGAGTCGTTGTGCCGTTTTATTCCGTTATACCCGAAACGTACAAAAGCACAATGCAGTATATAGGAAGTATTACCGTTCCCGTTTCTTGGCGTAATCAATATTGCGGAATATTTACGCAAACGTATAACGGCGTAAAACATTATTTTATAGACAACGAGTACTATTTCAAAAGAGAGGGCTTGTACGGTTATTACGACGACGCGGAGAGATTTGCATTTTTCTCAAGAGCGATTTTGGAATTGATGAAAGTCATAGACTTTTATCCCGACGTTTTGCACTGCAACGACTGGCACACTGCGCTTTGTCCGATATATTTAGATGCTTTTTATGCAAATCAAGATGGATACCGCGGTATGAAATGTTTGTTTACTATACACAACATTGAATTCCAAGGTAAATACGGCAGAGAAATTCTCGGGGACGTTTTGGGAATCCCTGAATACAAAGACAGTATGCTCGATTATAGCGGTACGGTTAACTTTATGAAAGGTGCGATAGAGTCGGCGCACGTAGTTTCTACCGTGAGCACAACTTACGCGCAAGAAATTCTCGACCCGTATTATGCGTACGGACTTTCGGGAATTTTGAACGAAAGAGCGTACAAACTCAAAGGCGTTATAAACGGTATAGATACGAGCGTATATAATCCTCGTACGGATAAAGCGTTATTTAAACGTTTTACAAAATCTACCTTCAAGGATAAAGCGCTCAATAAAAAAGGTTTATGCGCAATGCTTAACTTGAATTATTCCGAGTCCACTCCCGTAGTGTCTATGGTAACTAGACTTACCGAGCAAAAAGGTTTGGATTTGGTGATGAGAGTGGCAGAAGATATCCTCTCAAGGGACCTCACTCTTATCGTTTTGGGTACAGGCGACTGGAAATACGAATCCGCCCTCAAAGAATTAGAAAGAAGACACGAAAACAAGGTGCGCTCTCTTATAACTTTCTCGGCAGACCTTGCAAACAAAATTTACGGCGCGTCCGACCTATTTTTGATGCCCAGTAAATTCGAGCCTTGCGGACTTTCTCAAATGATAGCAATGCGCTACGGCACCGTTCCTATCGTTAGAGAAACGGGAGGATTAAAAGATAGCGTTATCCCCTTTAACGAAGAGACGGGAGAGGGCGTAGGCTTCACCTTTAAAACCTATGATGCATACGATATGCTTGGCGCAATCGATAGAGCGCTTGCCGTTTATTCCGATAGGGAAAAATGGGAAAAAGTTGCGTATAACGCAATGAGCGCGGATTTCAGTTGGAAAAAATCTGCAAAAGAATATCAAAAAATATATAAAGAACTTATATAAAAGAGGAAAAAATGAAAAACAGTCTTACAGCAACACAACTTTCAGGTCTCATTTCACTCAAAACACAACGTGCTTTCGGCATAAAACCCGAAGATGCAAGTCCAGTGCAAATGTATAAAGCGCTCTGTTTGGTAGTTCGCGACCTTCTCACCGAGAAAAGAGTAGTTTTTAAGAAAAAAGTAGAAGAACAATCGGCAAAACAAGTATATTATATGTCAATGGAGTTTTTGCTCGGAAGGTCGCTCAAAAACCATCTTTTCAATTTAAGAATAGAAAAAGAGGCGGAAGAGGCTCTTGATTCTTTGGGCTATAATCTTTCCGACCTTATAGAGATTGAACCCGACGCAGGTCTTGGTAACGGTGGTCTTGGTAGACTTGCCGCTGCGTATATGGACGCTTTGACCTCGCTCGATTTTTCGGCTACGGGCTTTTCAATCAAATACGACTACGGCATATTCACTCAAAAGATAGTGGACGGTTGGCAGACCGAACTTCCCGACCGTTGGCTTGATAACGGCGACGTTTGGCTTTCTGCAAGAGCAAGCGACACTTTTGAAGTTAAATTTGGTGGTAGAGTAGAAGAAGAGTGGACGGCAAACGGGCTCAAAGTTAAACAAGTTGATTGTTCCACCGTACTTGCAGTGCCTTACGATATGCAAGTATCCGGTTACGACAGTTTGGCTGTTAATACTCTTAGACTATGGAGTGCAAAAGCGCCCGAAGACTTTGATATGACTCTCTTTTCAAGAGGTCAATACGTAAAAGCAATGGAAAACAAAACTATTGCCGAAACTCTATCCAAAGTATTGTATCCCGCAGACGACCATTACGAAGGAAAGTCCCTCAGACTTAAACAACAGTATTTCTTCGTATCTGCGTCTATTCAGTCTATTATCAAAAAACATCTTAAATACAATCCCGATTTATCTAACCTTGGGGACAAAGTTCGTATTCACATCAACGACACGCACCCCGCTCTTTGTATACCCGAACTTATGCGTATACTTATGGACGAATATTCTTATTCTTGGGACGACGCTTGGTCAATCGTATCAAAATCCGTTTCGTACACCAACCATACCGTTATGAGCGAAGCGCTCGAACGTTGGCCACTTGGACTATTTAGCAGTCTTCTTCCGAGAATCACTCAAATCGTCAACGAGATAAACCAAAGATTCTGCGCGGATTTATGGAATCAATTCCCTTCCGACTGGGATAAAGTAAGCGAAAACGCTATTTTGGGTCACGGAGAAGTAAGGATGGCTAACCTTTGTGTTGCTGCATCTCACACTGTAAACGGCGTATCCGTACTTCACTCGAATATTTTGAAAGAGGATATATTCCGCGATTATTTCCGTATGACTCCTTATAAGTTTACCAACGTAACCAACGGTATTACACACCGTCGTTGGATAGCACAAGCAAACCCCGCTCTTGCTAAATTTTTGGAAAAACATATCGGAAACGGTTATATGCGCGATTCGAGAGAACTCAATAAACTTATGGACCTTAGAGGAAATACCAAAGTACTCAAAGAATTTGGCGATATAAAGAGAGAAAACAAAGTTAGACTTGCCGAGTATATCAAAAAGGCAAACGGAGTCGACGTTAATCCCGATTCGATATTCGACGTTCAAGTAAAAAGACTTCACGAGTACAAACGTCAACTTTTGAACGCGTTGCATATCCTTGACCTTTATCTATCGCTCAAGGAAAATCCAGACCTTGATATCGTTCCGAGAACCTTTATATTCGGAGCAAAGGCGGCGCCCAGTTATTATATGGCAAAACAAATAATTCGTTTTATTTGTACCCTTGGCGACGTTATCAATAACGATAAAGATATAAAAGACAAATTAAAAGTCGTATTCCTTGAAAACTATAGCGTATCCCTTGCCGAAATTATTATGCCGGCGGCGGACGTTAGCGAACAAATTTCTATCGCAGGTAAAGAGGCTAGCGGTACCGGTAATATGAAATTTATGATTAACGGCGCGGTAACTCTCGGCACTATGGACGGGGCTAACGTAGAAATTCACGAGTGCGTTGGCGAAGAGAACATTATGATTTTCGGTCTCCGTGAAAACGAAGTAAGCGAACTCAAAGCAAAAGGATACAATCCTACCGCTTATTACAATTCTAACCCCGACGTAAAGAGAGTAATAGATGCTATGGCAAAAGGAATAGGCGGAGTTTCCTTTAAAGAAATTGCGGATTCACTTCTTTTCGGTCGTGTTCCAGACCCGTATATGGTGCTTGCAGACTTTGCTATGTACAAAGAGGCTCAAGCAAAAATTGACGAAGCATATCGCGATAGAGAAAGATGGCTAAGAATGAGTCTTGTTAATACGGCAAGAGCAGGATTTTTTGCTTGCGATAGAAGTATTAGCGAATACGCGGAAAAAATTTGGGACGTAGAATCAGTTAAATAATGCTTTTTAATTCACGCGACGAAAAATTCAAATATCCTTTCGGTGCGGTAGAAGTAGGTCAAAAGGTAAGGTTTACTTTTCCTTGCGAAGATACGAGATTCGTTTTGGGGGTAGACCTTATCGTAAGGTATAAAGACGAGAGTACTGCCTATCCGCTACTTTATAAAGGTAAAGAGGGGAATTTTAGCCTATTTGAGGGAGAAATTACCCTTTTTGAGGCGGGAATATATTATTATCGCTTTGAAGTGAAAACTTATGAAGGGGTGGAGTATTACGGGAAAAGCAAAAATAGTTCTTTTTGCGTGCGCGGTGACTTTTTGCCCGAATTCCAACTAACCGTATATAAACAAAAGTATTCTACTCCCGAGTGGGTAAAAGGCGGAGTTATCTATCATATTTTTGCAGATAGATTCAATCGTAAAGATTATATAAAAAAAGGCGTTTTTCACGATAACTGGTATGAACTCCCTAACACGGAAAGCGCGGACGGCAAATTTCACGCGGACGACTTTTTTGGTGGAAACCTAAAAGGAATCGAGGATAAACTCGATTATTTAGAAAGTTTGGGCGTAACTCTAATTTATTTAAGTCCGATATTCGAGTCTTTTTCAAATCACCGCTACGACACTGGTAACTTTTTGAAACTTGACGAGAGAGTCGGCACGGACGAAGATTTTGCAAGGCTATGCGCTCAGGCGAAAAAGCGTGGTATACGAGTTATGCTGGACGGCGTTTTTAATCATAGCGGTAGTGATAGTTTGTATTTTAATAAACACAATACCTACGATACCGTGGGGGCGTACAACGATATAAACTCACCTTATCACGACTGGTATTACTTCGATTCTTTTCCCGACGGATACGCATCTTGGTGGGGAATACGCAACGTGCCGACTTTGAATAAAGATAACCCAGAGTATCGTAATCTTATTTTTGGAGAGGGCGGAGTTATCGAAAAATGGACGAGCCTTGGCGCAAACGGATGGAGACTGGACGTTGCCGACGAACTACCGAGTGAGTTTATCGAAAAGTTAAGAGCAAAACTCAAAAGTATAAACAGCGACGCTTTGCTTATAGGAGAAGTTTGGGAGGACGCCTCGACTAAATGCAGTTACGGCACGTATAGACCTTATCTTCTTGGCTCGGAACTTGACGGAGTTATGAATTATCCTTTTATGAGAGCAACGCTCGACTTTGCAAAAGGCGGAGACAAACAGGAGTTTATCGAAAGGGTAAGTCAAATCATAGAGAATTATCCCAAGCAGTCGTTAGACGCCACTATGAATTTTATCGGAACGCACGATACGGTGCGCGCCCTTAACGCTCTTTCGTTTAAGAGTGCGCCGTCTTCACGAAAGGAACAAAAAAACGATAGGCTAACCGATAGTGAGAGGGAAATGGCGAAAAGGCGTTTAAAACTCGCCTCGGTTATCGAGTTTACACTCCCCGGCGTGCCATCTATCTTTTACGGAGACGAGGCGGGAGTAGAAGGGTGGAGCGACCCACTTAATAGAGTGACTTTTCCTTGGGGAAAAGAGGACGCTCAACTTGTTGAGCATTTCAAAAAATTAGGCAAAATAAGAAAGGACAATAAGGAAGTCTTTTCGGGCAAGATAAAATTCGTCGAATCTGATTGTTTAGAATATATTCGTTATTCAGACGAGGATTCAATAAGAATTATCGTAAATAATACGGATGAAATTCAAAAAACTAGCGCAACAGGCAAAGACCTTATTAGTGGAAAAGTGATAAAGGAAAAAATTGAACCTTATTCGTTTTGTATAGTTCAAGATTAGGAGAAAATTATGAAGATTTTGGTAACGGGTGGAGCAGGTTACATAGGTAGTCACACAGTGGTGCTTTTGCATAACGCGGGTTATACCCCAGTGGTCGTTGATAACCTTTCAAACAGCAAAGAAGAATCACTAAAAAGAGTGGAAAAAATCACGGGTAAAAAGACAGCCTTTTATAAGGTTGATTTGCTTGACTATGATTTGCTTGACCAAATTTTTGAAAAAGAAAGACCGGATGCAGTTATACATTTTGCAGGTATGAAAGCGGTGGGGGAATCGGTGCAAATTCCGCTTACCTATTATCATAATAATATGACGAGTACCTTTAACCTCGTTAAATGTATGCAAAAGTACGATTGCAAAAAACTCGTATTTTCTTCATCTGCAACGGTTTACGGCACGCCCAAAAGCGTTCCTATCAAAGAAGATTTCGCCCTATCTGCAACTAATCCTTACGGTCAAACAAAACTTATGATAGAAAACGTTTTGAAAGACGTTTGTTTTGCAGACAAAAGTTTTAACGTTGTTCTACTTAGATACTTTAACCCTATCGGAGCGCACGAGAGTGGACTTATCGGTGAAGACCCGAAAGGTATTCCAAATAACCTTCTTCCTTATATTAGTCAAGTGGCGGTAGGAAAGAGAGAAAAACTCAGCGTTTTTGGAGGCGATTACCCAACCAAAGACGGCACGGGAGTACGCGATTATATTCACGTATTAGACCTTGCAAACGGTCACGTAAAGGCTATTGAAAAACTTAATCAAAATCCTGGTCTGGTTATATACAACCTCGGCACGGGTAAGGGTTATTCCGTCTTGGAGGTGGTACGCGCATTTGAAAAAGCCTCGGGTAAAAAAGTGCCTTACCAAATCGTAGAAAGAAGAGCGGGTGATATTGCCGAGTGCTATGCGGATACTCAAAAAGCACAAGAAGAACTTGGATTCAAAGCAGAGTACGACATAGAAAAGATGTGCGAGGATAGTTGGCGCTGGCAAAAGAACAATCCAAACGGATATAGTGAATAAAATTTTATTGCATTTTGAAATGCAGTATGATAACATATAACTTAATAAAACTTAAAGTGGGGAATTATGAAAAAGTTTAAAGTCGGTTATACCGCCGGCGTATTCGATATGTTCCATATCGGTCATCTTAATATTCTAAAGAGGGCAAAAGAGCAGTGCGAGCATTTGATAGTTGCAGTTAGCACGGATGAACTCGTAGAGTCGTACAAAAACAAAAAGCCTATAATTAAGTTTAGCGAAAGAGCGGAAATTGTTCGCTCTATTAAATACGTAGACGAAGTAGTCCCTCAAGAAAACAGAGATAAAATAGGCGCTTTTGAAAAGTATCACTTCGACGCAATGTTCGTAGGTGACGACTGGAAAGGAAACCCTTTATTTGCCGAAACTGAAAAATATATGAACGAGCGTGGAGCGACTCTCGTTTATCTTCCAAGAACTGAGGGTGTTTCCTCTACTATTCTTGCTCATATCGTAGAGGAATAACTATGCCCGTTTATAAACAGTGGAAAAGGTTTTGTGAAAAACTAATAAATATCGAAATCCCCTCAAAAACGTTAGGTGAACTGACTCTTGGCGAGCAAAAAGGGGATTTTTTTGCTTTGAAGCACGACGTTGAAAACAAAGTAAAAAAGGCGTACAAACTTTGCAAAATTGAAAGTGATGCAGGAATAAAGGGTACTTTCTACGTGCAACACTACCTTCTTGAAAAAAAGAAAAACGTTGCTCTTTTGAAGAAGATGCAATCACTTGGCGCGGAGATTTGTTATCATCACGACGTTATGGATTCTGCTCGTGGAGATTACCAAAAAGCCCTTGATGAATTCCGTGAAAAATTTGGTGATTTTGAAAAACTTGCCTTTAACCTCGTGACCGTATGTCAACACGGCAATCCCGTCGTAGAAAGAGTGGGTTATCACTCAAACCGTGATTTTTTTAGAAAGGAAAGCACCGTAATGCTTTTTCCTGAAACCTTGGACGTTATGGTTAACTACAAGGCAAAAGTAGGAGAGTACGTTTATATATCGGACGCAGGAAGAAAATGGAAAATCATTTTTGACCCCGAAAACAACGATATTTTGCCGAGTGAGGACAAAGACGTTTCCTTGGACGGACTTGACGAGGTAATAAAAGTCATTGAAAAAGAGAGAAGAGTTATAGTCAGCACTCATCCGCATAGATGGAATAGAAACGCTTTTACGAGCGCTCTTTCCTCTTTTAAATTTAGAGCAATAAGGGCGACGGCAAAGATTTTGTTAAAAATCCCTTTTATGAAAAAATTGATGTCAAGATTTTATTATCTTGCGAAGAAGGTTTAATATGAATATTTTAGAATTAACCAAACCTTTTTCACATGGCGGAGTTGCCGAACACGTCACCACTCTTTCAGCAAAATTAAGGAACAAAGGTCATAGTATAATAGTTGGAAGTAAAGAAGATGCTCACGTTCAGACCTTGGAAGAGAGGAATATTAAGCACGTCAAATTAAATTTTAGTTTGATAAATCCTTTCGCATTTATTTCTTGCGCTAGAAAACTCAAAAAACTTATCGAACAAGAAGATATAGACATAGTGCATTGTCATTATCGAGCGTGCTCTGTGTATATGCGGTTTTTGCAAAAATTCAAAGGGGTAAGAATTCCTTTCGTTTGGAGCAATCACGCTCTTAAAATTCCTTCGGGAAAAATTCATAGGAAATTCACTTTCTATGGAGAAAGAGCAATTGCAGTTTCGGAAAGGTTAAAGACCTTTCTTCGTGACAAACTCAAAATATTGAGTTCGGAAATATCCGTTATCAATAACGGCATAAATCCCGATTCTTTTACACCACCACTTTCCGATGAAGAAAAAAAGATAGCAAAAGAAAAGTTTGGAATATCGGACAAAACCGTCTTTTTGATGCTTGGTAGACTTAACAAAATTAAAGGTCACGATATTGCAATAAAAGCGCTCAAAAATATAAGCCAAGAAAGAGAGGACGTCGTTCTATTATTAACGGGTGAGGGTAATAGCCGTTATAAACGCAAAATTCAAAGGTTAATAAAAAAAGAAAAACTAACTGATAAAGTGAAATTCCTCGGACACGTAAACGCGAGGGATATTTTGACGGCAAGCGACGTTATGCTTCTCCCGTCAAAAAGCGAGGGTTGTCCGATATCGGTATTCGAGGCGTTTGCAATGAACGTTCCCGTTGTAAGAACTAAAACGGGCGGATACGAAGAGACTGCTGAGTTTTGTATAGGAACGGAAATCGGGGACGTAGACGATTTCACCAGAGGAATAAAATACGTACTTTCTAACCCCGAGGAAGTTTCAAAAATGACGAAAAAGGCGCAACGGGAGGTATTTAAACGCTGGACAATTGATAAACTAGCGGAAAAAGTTGAGGTACTTTACAAAGACATCTTGACGGAGCAAAGAAAAGGAAGACGAGAAATGATAGGCATTATACACGTAGGTAACGTACTTAAAGAACCTTATTTTGAAAAATACAAAAATATTCTTGAAGAAAACAAAAAAGAATATGAAATAATAATGTGGGATAAGTGTAAAGATGGTGACACGAGTGCCCTTCCCGATAACGTATATAACTTTGACTTAGTTGACTCAAATCGGGGTAAAATCGTTAAATTTATCAACTTTATGAAGTATTCTCGTTTCGTTAAGAGAATTTTGAAAAAGCGAAAATACGATAAACTCATAATTCTAACCACGCTTGCAGCGTTTATGTGCAAAAAAGAACTCAAAGGCAAGTATAAAGGAAAATACGTTTACGATTTTCGTGATTTGTCGTTAGAGAGAGTTGGCTGGTTTAGAAAAAGGGTGGCGCGAATCGTTAAAAATTCTGCTTTCACCTGCGTATCGTCGGATGGATTTACAAAGTATCTTCCTTCTCACAATTACGTAAAGGCGCATAATTTTAGATATAGTGATTTATCGCAAACTAAAGAAAAGATAAACTACCAAAAAGACAAACTAATCGATTTAACCTACATAGGTACGTCAAGAGGTTACGAGTATAACGCTCGACTGATTGAAATTTTTGGTAGCGACCCAAGATTTTCTCTTAAAATTATAGGAAGATTTTGTGATTCTCCCAAGGTTTTGGAACTTGCCTCGCTCCATAAAAACGTAGAGGTAAGAGGAAGATACGAACTGTCAGAGAAGCACGAGATTTTGAGCGATATGGATATTCTCGTCAATATGAATATAGAAAGTTTTAACGGACTTCAAGCGATGGCAAACAAATATTACGACGGTATTATCCTCAAAAAACCTCAACTGGCAAATATCAATACTTTTGCAGGCAAACAAATAGAAGAAAGAGGGCTTGGTATTTCACTTGCTTTCGAGGACGAGCATTTCGCAGATAAGGTTTATCGCTACTGGCAAAACCTTAACGAAGAAGACTTCAACGAAAAAGCAAAAAAAGAACTTGAACTCGTGTTGCAAGAGGACAAAATATACTTATCAAAAATTCGAGAATTTATACTCGGATAAATCGTATTATAATCGCCCCGTAAAAATCGGGGCGGTTTTTTATTGTTACAAAATTCGACAAAATTCGATTTTAGTTAAGTAATTAAATTAATAATATTGTCGATTTTGCCCATTTTTCCTTGACTTTTTAAGGTAAAAATACTATTATAAAGGTGCACTTCACCAAAGAACTTCAAATTATCACATCAAGAAGATTTTCGGTACACAAAAGTAAATTAAAATTCAATAAAAAAATTAAATAAGGCCCAAAGGGTCAATTTTGCTATGCAAAAAAATGGAGGAGTATATGTTGGAACTAACGGTATACGTTGCAGAAAGTGATTTAAAGGACAGAGAGGAATTAATTAACAAACTTTCTGAAAATTCCTTTATTCGCGTAGTCGGAGAATCGGGAGACGGCAAAGTTGCCCTTGAGGAAATTCTTCGCATAAAACCTGACGTCGTTATTGCGGGGATAGTTCTCTCGTCTTTAGATGGATTTGGTTTAATTGAAGGAATCAAAAAAGCAAACTTGAATTGTAAGGTGATAATTTTGTCCTCCCTCGTTGGCAAAGGATTTATAGAGCACGCTATGGAAGTGGGCGCTTATTACTATATGCTTAAACCTGCTAATTTTAAGTTGCTTGAAAATATGCTTTTAGAAGAAAAGAGCGCAAAGCCGAATAGACGCCCTCAAATGGTCGACCTTAACGAAAAGAATTTGGAAGAGAGAATTAGTAATATCTTTATAAGTGTAGGAATTCCAGCGCATATAAAAGGGTATCAATTTTTGAGAGAGGCAATAAAACTTGCCGTTGAAAAACCTGAAATTATCAACGCTATAACCAAGCAATTATATCCATCTATTGCCGATAGTTACAACACGACCCCAAGCAAAGTCGAGCGAGCAATTCGTCACGCGATAGAAGTTGCGTGGAATAAAGGTCGCATTGAAAATATTAACAATCTTTTTGGCGTAAAGGTATATACAGCAAACGACAAGCCCACAAACGGCGAATTTATCGCGCTCGTTGCTGATAAAATGCTCATTGAGAATATGTAACTACTTAAAAGAGTAACCTTAAAATGGTTACTCTTTCTTTTATTTGACTTTTTGCTTGATAGGTATTATATTTAAATAAATAGTGATTAAGAGGGATATATGACTGATTACGAAAAAATGTTAAATGAAGTTCGCTTGCTTGGTATGGATAACAAGTGGGCGAAAATGTTTATCAAAAAGTTTAGCGACGACGAGAAGTTCTTTCCGCTTGACGAAAAGCAAAAAGAGTGGGCAATGAAAAGGGGCTTTTTCCCGGGAAGAATAAGTT
>JAZQYG010000191.1:0-3606 GCA_045633305.1 Clostridia bacterium
ATTAGTTTTCGTATTAAGTGGAATTTGGCACGGCGCGGCTCTTACCTTCATAATTTGGGGAGCATATCACGCAATATTTATTATTATAGAAAAAATCCCTGCAGTTAAAACTTTTTTGAAAAAAGTTCCAAAAATTCTCAAACACGTCTATACGATATTGATTATCGTAGTCGGTTGGGTGTTTTTCCGAGCGCCCGACGTCACGTATGCGTTTGACTTTTTAGGAAGTATGCTCTTTGTCAATGGATTAGCAAATGCAATGCCCACCATCTCCCCTGCTCTTTGTGTACTTGCTATCGTTGGAGTTATCGGCTCAACGCCAATTTTATCTAAACTTAACGCTATTATAGCAAACACTCAAAACAATTTATTGATTCATACCGTTCACACTCTTTCGTGGATTGCTTTGCTAATCATATTCGCAATATGTATTCCCATTATACTTACGGGTTCTACCACACCCTTTATTTACGCACAGTTTTAAACTAAAAAGGAAAATATGAAAAAAGTAATTATATCTACAAACGACAAAATGTTTCAAAAGAACACGTTGAATACAAAATCGATTATTTCTCTCGTTTTTGTAATTTTATTCTTATGCATTTTAATATGCTTCCCTATAATGCGTATTTGTGGAGTCTCCGCAGGCAAAAATTACGAACAAAAAATTCTCACCGACGCACCGAAACTTGACGAATTAATTAATAACTATACGGGTTTTGCGGATAAATTTGAAAAACACTTTAACGACTATTTCCCAGTACGCTCTAATATGCTTGAACTTTATTCATATCTTGAATATAGCATCTTTAATACCTCTCTACTTCCAGAAACCACCTCTATAGGCAAAAATGGTTGGCTCTTTTATGAAAGTTGGGGCACGAGACCTGCCGTTAGCGGTCAAAACATGCTTTCAGACGAGGCGCTTGAAAATATATACAACGGCCTTATGGAAAAATATAATACCTTAGCGTCGATGGGCAAAAAATATATAATTTACTTAGCCGCAGAAAAACAAACGATTTACCCCGAATACGATAGGCTTCAAAATTCACAATACACCTTGATAGACCAGTTGCAAGATTATCTTGCAAGCAAAAACTGTCCAATTCCGTTTATCTATAGCAAAGACTATCTATTAACTAAAAAAACTAGTACTAACCAACTTTATTTCAAATATGACACCCACTGGAATTTGCTCGGAGCGCACTATGGATACGAGGACGTTATGACAAAAATAAAAGAACTTCTTCCTGAGAAAAACGTCAACGTTGTGAACGATTTCGAATTGAAGACAGTTAAAACAAGTGGTGACCTCGCTACAACTATTTTCTTATCCGAATATTTGAAAGAGGATTCTCCCGTACCCGTTTACGAGTATACGCCCACTTACGTTGGAGAGGAAAAATTCACAAAAGTTACCTCCGCGGTAAACAGTGATTTGAAAGTATTTATATACGGTGACTCTTTTGCTCAATCAGGATACTGGGGCGCACCCTTCGTACAATCCGCTTGTGAAGTAAGAATTATGCACAACTCTAACAATTTCCAAGTTCTTCTTGATAGTCTCGGTGATTGTGACGTCGTAGTAGAAGAATGCGTACAGCGCGTTCCCACATCTCTTGGTAGAGTTATATTCTAATGATTTTACGTTAAAACGTAGTACTTTTTTGAGCAAGCACATTTGTGCTTGCTCATTTTTTTGGTTAAAGTGAATTTTTGCGAAGTTTTTAGAAAAATATGGGGTTGCAACCTTAATATAATTATGTTACATTATAGTTAGATTAATATCACTCGTAATTTACGTATAGAGAGGTATATAATGAAATTTTTTCACGTTTACAACGAAGATTGTTACAAAGGCTTAGAAAAAAACGGTCTTATAAACAAAGACACGGGATTCAAAATTCAACACGCTTTTTCCGTCCCCGAAAGATTAAAGTTTAATGAATTTGCAAAAAAAGGCTCGACTCTTTATAACATGATAAAAGAGGGCAATATCCCCTTTTACGTAGACCGTATTGCAGGCGGAGTTACTTGGCACAGTTATAATTTTGATAAGTCTTTGATTCAAGAATATAAAAATATTTTAGGCGACTGGTTTTTAGGCTTTCAACTACACGAAAGCGGTTCAAATCGTAGACGCGCGGAGTGGCCGAGAACTATCAAAGTTATGGGCTCTAAAGGTCCTTACGAGTTAGAAACTCTCAAAGCAAAAACTCTCCTTCCCGCAAATAAAATGCCCGGTCATAAAATATATAATTTTTCGCAAGACACGGTAGAGTTTTTTAGCACTATGCGCTACAGCGAAACCTATCAAGAATACATAGAGGAAATGAAAACTCTATTCAAAAGACGTATGCTCGATACCGACGGCAATATCCTACCTTGCGACAGTTATTTCCTTGCTACCAAACTCCAAAACGATATGGGTATGAACACCTTTATGCCCGAGGTAGGTTGTCAAATTCCTTTGATGCGTCTTGCCGTTGCTCTTGCTCGTGGTATGGCTCACGCAAATAACAAAACGTGGGGCGCTTACTACGAGTGTTGGCGCGAAATTAAAAACGTTGGCTATTGTATGCCTTGCTTTAACAGCGAACCCATCAACGAGTGGTATCTCTTGCAAGAGCAACACGGAGATGATTTTTCCACCTACGGCGAAAACGGCGGTAGTTCAAGACTACTCCAAAACCGCATATATTTCCACGCTCTTATGAGTGGCGCGGATTACTTTTCCGAAGAGTGGGGGCTCAATTGCAGTTATACCGATATGCAAGATTTCACTCTTTCAAAGTACGGACAAACAAAAAAAGATTTCATAAATTTTGCTCTAAAAATGGGCAAAATAAAAGCAAAAATTCCTTTTGCTATAGTTATCCCTTCAAAATACGCTTGTATAGAACTACCCGATATATTTACCGACTGGAATATCGGCGAACATAGAACTAGTTATATGGAAAGTCCTCTCACGAGTCAAGAAAGTGAATATTTCGGACACGTTGAAGACGTACTCAAATTGATTTTTGCAAGAGGAAAAGACGTTTACGGAAACGAAGGCCACGTACTTACTAATTCTCGATTTGGTGATTTATTCGATATCGTATACGACGACACGAGCGTAGACGCACTCAAAAAATACGATTATCTAATCGACGCAACCAAAGAGGGTGAATTTATCAAAAAGGTAAAAGATTTATCCTTAAACGTACTTGATAGCGCAAACCTCACCGAACTTGAATCCACTTTGAATATGCTTACGAAAAAAATAATGCCTTGTTACGTAGAAGGATTGCCTTGGATTGTTTCCTTTGACGAAAAGGGAAATAGATACCTTACCGTTTTCAACAACGAAGGTAACAAAAGAGACGCCAAAGTCGGTGATATAATTCATAAAGAGGCAGACAAAAAGATTAAGCTTTGTTTCAAAGAGGACGTGACTTTATCTATTTTGTACAAGCAAAGCAATTTAGTCGTAGAAAAAACGGGAGAAAACTCATTTGAAGTTATCCTTCCCGCAACAGAACTGGTCATATTCAAATTTTAAGGAGTAATTATGAACGCAAACTGGAAAAATCCCACAGAGCAAGATATTTTTGAATTTCG
>JAZQYG010000192.1:0-9110 GCA_045633305.1 Clostridia bacterium
GCTAGCCAAGACGAACGTTCTTTGACTGTCAAGAGTGGGAAAAGACAAAACGTCGGTCACGGAATCGATATTTCTCGTCTCGCTATTAACCGCTTTAATTTCTTCTTCACTAACTATACCAAGTTCAACCTCTACCCCGTCCGTTTGACCTATAAAATCAAGCGCGGAGCGAAAGACTTTATTGAAAAGTTCTTGATAATCTTCTTTTTGTATGCCGTAAACGTTTAAAATCATATTTTTGGAATATAAGATACACGGCTATGATATACGCCGGACAAAACCTCAATAATCGTTTGTTTGATGAGTTTGAGGTCAGCAATAGTGATGGGACACTCGTCAAACTGAGCGTAATCCATCCTTTCTTTGAATATACCGTCTACTACCTTTTCGAGAGGTACGCCGTGACCTGCCGCGCGAACAGCAGCCTCTGAAGCGTCGCAAAGCATAATAATCGCCGCTATTTTGCTCTTCGGTTTAGGTCCTTGATAACTGTAAAGTTCAAGTTCTGCTCTGCCGTCTGAAATCTTGTCCGCTTTGCGATAAAAATAACTAACGGGCATTGTGCCGTGATGTTCTAAACATACGCTTGCAATTTCCTCTGGATAACCTCTCTTTTTGAGCATTTCATAGCCGTAAACGGTATGACTTGTTATTTTTCTAGCCGAAACTTCGGGAATAAGTTCGTCGTGAGGATTTTTGCCTCCGATTTGGTTTTCCGCAAAAAATTCCGGTCCTTTCATCTTTCCTACGTCGTGATAATACGCGCAAGTTTTTGCAAGTTGAGGATTTTCACCGATTGCAAGAGCGCAAGACTCGGCAAGAACGCCTACCATTATACAGTGGTTAAACGTTCCCGGCGCTTTTATTGAAAGTTCTTTTAATATTTTTGCTCTAAAATTACAAAGTTCACCGAGTTTGAAATCGGTATAAGTGCGAAACGCCATCTCCAAAATAGGTAAAAATACTAAAAATATTGATACTGCAATCATATTACCTGCAATATTCCATACAACCGCCCACAAAGCGTCGTTTAAAGTATTACCTATAAGCAAAGCGCCTGCAAAAGATAGTGGCGCGGATAGTAACGATATTCCAACACCGGTTGCAAGATACATTGCTCTGCTTGAAGATTTACGCAAGAAAAATACTATGAAGTAGCCTACCAACATATCAATCAAAACGGAAACTACTTCGTTAGATAAAAAGACCGCGTCCGTTCCGCTTGCAAGCACGTATTCAAGTAGAAGTAAAACGGAAAATAGTCCGTTGGTTACGACCGCTATTTTTTTGCCTATGAAAACCGTAACGATTATCGAAAGCAAGGTCACCGGAGCAACGTAGGTATTTTCTACGAATTTATACGACAAAATTACAAGACCGAGAGTTATTATCACGGCTATGTAAACGATTGCAAGATTTTTTTGAAGATTTTTGCCGTCTTCGTCTGCATTAGATAAAAACACGTAAATAATGAAGAACACCATTAGCGTAACGGCAAATAAGCCCCACACTTTTAGCGGTTCTAGCGTGATTAATTTCCATAATGAATCAGGCGAAAAGGTAATAAAAAGCGAAAGAGCGCAAACTATTAAAGACGTACAAAATACTATCAATACGTCAATCCACACCGAATTTCTGGAGTTTTGTTCCTTGTTATTTTTCATTTTCGTCACCTTCGGAACTATCAGACTTGTCCGATTTGTTCGCTTTTTCATAAGCGTTTACTATATCTTGAACGAGTTTGTGTCTAACTATATCTTTACGTGAAAGTTTGACGACCTCTATTTCCTCTATGCCGTTCAAAATCTCTATTGCGTGTTTAAGTCCGCTACGAACGCTAGAGGGTAAATCTATTTGCGTAACGTCTCCGTTTACGATAATTTTGCTACCTTCACCCATACGAGTCAAAAACATTTTCATTTGTTCTATCGTGGTGTTTTGAGCCTCGTCGAGAATTATATACGCGTGAGACAAAGTTCTACCTCTCATATACGCAAGAGGCGCAACTTCGATAACGCCTTTTTCGAGTAGTTTTGTAAAAGTCTCCATGCCGAACATCTCGGAAAGCGCGTCGTATAAAGGTCTTAAATACGGGTCAACTTTGGTTTGCAAGTCGCCCGGCAAAAATCCCAGTCTTTCCCCCGCTTCAACGGCAGGTCTGGTGAGGATAATTCTATCTACTTCGTGATTTTTGTACGCCATAACGGCAAGAGCAACTGCAAGATAGGTCTTACCCGTACCCGCAGGGCCAACGCCTATAACGACGCTATTTTTACGAATTGCTCGAACGTAGTTTTTTTGTCCTGCCGTTTTGCACTTGATTTGCTTGCCACGACTAGTTACTGCAACCACGTTCATAATATCGTTAATTTCGTCCGCTTTGTTTTCGTTGACTAAATCTATACAACAACGAACGGAAGATGCGTCCATTGAATTACCACTTCCGATAAGTTTGAGCATAAGGTCTATCACCTTACTGCATCTTTCGACTGAGTCTACCTTTTCTCCCGAAACGGTTAACTCACTACCTCTTGTTGTTATAGAACAAGAAAACTCCTCTTCTAATAGTTTTACGTTGGAATCAAAATTTCCAAATAGTTCTATAAGAGCGTTAATTCCCGATACTTTTTTTACGATTTTTACGACAGGTTTATCCATAGTAATATTATAACTTATTTTTTAAAGGTTTGCAACCGTCTTTATCAATAAAGACGAATTAGGCGTATTTATCTATCCTTTTTTCAAATTCTGCGACAACTTTGAGGTACTTGCCACCCTCTACTAATCTTTCTTCACACCAAACGTCAAGCAAAACGGCGTTTTCTTGCTGGCTATTTAAAAGTATCTCCTTTTTTGCTTTTTCTATTACTACGCTATTATCTTCAACGTTAGGCTCAACCGCTACTACTTGCTCAAAATATTCGTAGCAATCACGAAAAATAGGCAAAAAGTCCCCCACTTTTACCGAAGTTTTTTCAAGCGTATAAAACTCAAAGGGAGGCTCTTTTACCCTTGACGACACCCCTCCTATTCTCATCACGTAAACCTTTTGACTGCGTCCCGTAGGCTTATAAACTATCTTTTCGTTTGGGATATAAATTTCTTTTTCTCTCCAAACTTTACCATATATTTCACCTACTGCGCGAATAGGAATACTTGACTCTCCCACCACTTTTTGAGAGTCTATCAAAGTTTGACCTGCTTTTACGCTTTTACCAACCGTCACGCTTTGTAGTCCTTGAACACACACCACCCGAGTTATAAGCGCGTCCTCGCTGGCTACGATACGATTAATTTCGGTGGCGTCGTAAAAATCGGGTTTTGAGAGTGCTTCCTTAACCGTCAAACTAAGAGTCGAGCCTATAATTTTACTTTCAACTACGGAAAAATCAAATTCTTTTAGCAATAGTTCGTCGAGTTTATCAAGGTCCAAAGAGTCTTTTGGTATACCACGAGTTAGGTTAATTTCTTTTAAATATTTTTCTATCTTAATAGCGATAGATTCATTTGTACCAAAAACTTCTATTTTTAAAACAAAGGAAGATAATACGCTATACAAAACCACGCAAAATATTATTCCAAGCACAATACCGAATCTCCAAATTGAAAAAATTCGGTTAAATACGCTTTTCCTGTCCTTAACGTCACAGTCAATGCACGCAGAATTCAAAAAATTTACAGTTTGACTTTTTGCTCTATCTGAAACCGTAAAAATCAAAGTGGAATTTTCTCTTCGAACGTTTTTTATCAGTATACCTTTTTGAGAAATATTGTTAAGTGTTCTCGCAGAATTGAGAGCGCTCGTCGTTATCTTACTTTCCGCCATTTTTAAATCCGTTAATTACCCCTTCAATACATCCTGAAACGTAAACGTCAGACTCTCCGAGTTCGGTTATCGTCAAATTATTTCCAAGTATACTCACAACACCCTTACGCTTTTTCAAAATTATCTCGTTATCCGAAAAAAGCGTTATTCCACGATGTCCCTCGACGTGCACCGCTTTCCCACTAAAAAGGGTTACGACACAGTCGTCAAGTAGATTATCGCAAGTAGATTTAAGTTTTCGTACTGTTTGAGAAAAAAATGCCATCAATAATGTTTATGACGAATATATCTTTTATATAACCGTAACGCAACGAGCAATTTTTACGTATTATATATGGGTGATGAAAAATGTGTAATAATAACGACCTGGCTATTTCTATTCTCTTTTTAGCCCTTCTTTCACAAAAAAACTGCCCTCAACCGTGCTGTAATCAATCCCATATTCCGCCTCCCGAAAAGGATTGTAAACCTTGTGATGATTTTTCTCACTACTACAGAGAGGGTTGTGCTTGCCATAGACACAAATGAAATTAAATATACGCAAAAAAAAAACGCTTGCTATTTGCAAGCGTTTTTTATACGTAAATTTATTAGATAATATAATCCGAAGATTTAGCAGGGATTGATGCGAGTTCCGCTCTCTTTTCGTCATAACCAGGTCTACCAAGAAGAGCGTAGGTTGCGTTCTTTCCTTCTTCAACACCGGGTTGGTTAAAGGTGTCGATATTGAGCATTGCTCCAGCATATGCCGTTTCTATCATAAAGAACATCAATAGTTGTCCAAGGGTAAAAGCATTAACTTCAGGAAGCATAATCGTGCGATTCATCTTCTTTGCTTTTTGGAGAGCGTATTCGGTTGCTCTTCTTTCCGCATCAATAAGTTCGTTCATAGTGTGACCGCCCAAGAAACTAACGGAAGGAATATCTTCGTATCCATTAGGAATATCAACTACCGTTCCGTAATCGTCTACACCGATAAAGGTAGTAACTTTATCGTCCGGTCCTTCGGTATAAAGTTGAACTTGACTGTGTTGGTCGGTAACGCCAAGCGATTTTACGGGAGTTTGACCAACGTATGCGGGCGTTCCGTCAAGGTGTACGGCTTTGCCGAGTGATTCTGCCCAAAGTTGACAATACCAGTCTGCGATATATTTAAGTTTGTCAGTATAAGGCATCATAACGGATATATTTCTGCCTTTCTTCATTGCGATAATTTGAAGAGTTGCGCTCATGAGCGCGGGATTCTTGCGCATATCTCCACCAGCGCACAAACTATCCATATACGCTGCCCCTCTCAAAAATTCTTTGATATCTACTCCAAGTACCGCTGCAGGAAGGAGTCCAACGGGACACATTTCGGAAAATCTTCCGCCTACTCCATCGGGAATATAGAAAGTTTTGAGTCCTTCTGCTTTTGCAATCTTAATAAGATTACCTTTATCCATAGAAGTGGTAGCAATCATATGTTCGCTTGCTTTGTCTCCGTATGCTTTTTTGAGCATATCCATAATGATAAGATACTGGCTCATAGTTTCGCTTGTCGAACCACTCTTGGTTACTACGTTGAACATAGTTTTGTCAAGTTCGATAACGTCAAGCAACGCCTTCATACGTTCGGGGTCAACGTTATCCTCTACGTAGAACTTGGGCGCTTTACGAATTTTTGCAGGTAAATCGTTGTGATGCAAATGGTTAAGAGCCTGAAAAACTGCTATAGGTCCAAGAGCCGAACCACCGATACCTAAAACTACGAAATATTTGAAGTTTTTACGAATATAAGTAGCAGTAGCGCGGATATCGGTAACTACTTCTCCTTGATTGTAAGGAAGTTCGGTCCAACCCATCATGTTTTTGCCTCTACCTGCTTTGAAGGCGCTGTGCGCATCTCTTGCAGTTTGAGCGTAACCTTTGAGTTCTGCCGAAGTGATACCCTTTTCTTCTCCGATATACTCTGCCATCATATTGTTGTAATCAAATCTCATACGCATTGAATTGCGCCACTCTTTGTTACTGTATCTTGCCATATTTATCCCTCCTAAACGGCTTATAATAAATTTTTTAAATATTCTACGCTATCGTAAACTTCACGATAATCGTCGTAGTCTCTTGAATAAAGTTCTATCATTACGGGTCCGTCGTATCCTACGTCTTTTAACCTTGAGAAAAACTCTTTGAAGTCGAATATTCCCTTACCCGGTGGGCACAACGCTCCACTATCTTTCCAGTCGCAAACGTGCACCGTTCTGATAGTTTTGCCCGCCACTTTTAAGTATTCTTTGTAATCTATCCCCGATTGCATCGCTTGTTTAATATCCAAACAAGTCTTAAGGTCAGGGATATATTCTAGCATACGCTCAATAAACTCAGGACGGTTGTATCTTGCCCAGTGAACGTTCTCAAAAGTGAGTTCTCCACCATACGAGGCAATCGTTTGCATTATTCTTTTAATACACTCCGACTCGTATTCGTAATTGACGTTTAGCATACTTTTTTTGATTATAGACGCGCCGTGAAAGGTATAATATTTTGCTCCAAGTTTTTGCATAGTTAAGCAAACTTTATCAAGCAAAATAAACGCGTCATTTCTCGTTCTTTCCGCTCTATTAGATAATTGAGGCTCGAACTGGTTGGTCAAAGTGTGTACAGAGTGAATTTTTAAATCTCCGCGCCGTTTTGCCAGTAAATCGCCAAAATCACTTTCGTATTCGCAAAAAGTAGTCAAAAATACTTCAGCGCAACTCGCGCCAGATTCACGAATTAGAGAAAGTGAATCCTCGGTAAGACTTTTTCCAAAAAAAGTTGCTGTACTTAACCCTATTTCCATAATTTTTCATAGGAAAGCCGTTCCCTTTTAGAAACGGCTTTAATTTTATCCTCTAGTGCTATAGTTAGGTGATTCTTTGGTGATTGAAATATCGTGAGGATGGCTCCCAATCAAAGATGCGTTAGTTATTTTGACAAACTGCGCTTTCGTTCTCAAATCTTCTACCGTAGCCATACCGCAATATCCCATACCAGAACGAATACCGCCTGCAAGTTGGAATACGATATCGGAAAGAGGTCCACGATAAGGAACTCTACCCTCAACTCCCTCGGGAACGAGTTTAACTGCGTCTTGTTGGAAATATCTATCTTTGCTACCTGCGGCCATAGCGGCAAGCGAACCCATACCTCTGTAAGTTTTGAAGTTTCTTCCTTGGAAGATTTCCATTTCACCGGGGCTTTCTTTAGTTCCGGCAAGCAAACTACCTACCATAACTGCGCTTGCGCCCGCTGCAAGAGCCTTAACGATATCACCACTGTACTTGATACCACCGTCTGCGATAACGCGTTTGCCAAATTTGTCAGCCTCTTCCGCGCAATCCATAATTGCAGTTACTTGAGGTACACCGATACCAGCAATAATTCTGGTAGTACAAATAGAACCAGGTCCGATACCTACTTTAACTACGTCCGCGCCTGCTTCGATAAGGTCGTGAGTTGCGCCTGCCGTAGCAACGTTACCTGCAACGATAGTAAGGTCGGGATATTTATTTCTAATTGCTTTAACCGCGTCGATAACCATTACGTTATGTCCGTGAGCGGTATCTACTACGAGTACGTCCACCTTAGCGTCAACCAAAGCGTTTACTCTATCCATATATCCTGCCGCCGTTCCAACTGAAGCGCCGACTAAAAGTCTGCCGTTTTTGTCTTTCGCTGCGTTGGGATACTTAATGTTCTTTTCGATATCTTTTATCGTGATAAGACCTTTGAGCATGAAGTTCTCGTCTACGATAGGAAGTTTTTCGATACGATGTTTGCCAAGAATCTTTTGCGCTTCCATAAGAGTAGTTCCAACGGGAGCGGTAACCAAATTGTCCTTGGTCATCACATTGTATATAGGTTGATTGAAGTTAGTTTCAAATCTAAGGTCACGGTTTGTAAGAATACCAACGAGTTTGCCGTCTTTAGCAATAGGTACACCGCTTATTTTGTATCTGCGCATAAGTTCGAGCGCTTCGGTAACCATATTTTCAGGAGCAAGATAAAAAGGATTAGTAATAACTCCGTTTTCACTTCTTTTAACTTTGTCTACTTGAGTTGCTTGCTCTTCGATAGAAAGATTTTTGTGAATAATACCCATACCGCCTTCTCTTGCCATAGCAATTGCCATTTCGTATTCGGTTACGGTGTCCATAGCAGCGCTTATGATAGGCATACGGAGATTGATATCGTCAGTAAGTTTAGTAGAAAGATTTACGTCTTTAGGTACAACGTCAGAACGTTGAGGTACGAGAAGTACGTCGTCAAAAGTCAAACCTTCTTTTAGTATTTTGCTCATTTCGGCTCCTTTCGCCGTTTATCTTGGACGGCAGTATTAAGATATTTTTATTATTTTATATTTTTTATTGTTAAATGTCAAACGTTCTTTGTGTATATTCCGCTATTTTTTTGCACATTATACCTTTAAAGGAGGTGAAAACCGTGAATAAGAAATCAAATAAGGGCGTAAGTGAATCAATGCCCGAAAACGTAAAGGCACAATCAAGAAGTTCAAAGTCTGAAACTTCGTCTGCAAAATCTTCTCGTTGTACGAAATGTTCCAAGAAGTAAGAAGTTAAAAAGAAAAAAGCCCTTTGAAAAGGGCGTGTCCCATAGGGATTTTTTAGAACATTGTAAAAGAGTAGCAAAATCTTGCTACTCTTTACTTTTTGCTTTGCAAAACACACGACTTTCATTTGAAAGTATAGTGTGCCTACACTTTTGAAAATTTCCACAAAAATATCAACTCGATAAATTGGAATTTGTTTAGCAATTCTTTGTTGCTATGTTGCTGACAGAATAATACATCATCACAAGCCCTGCACTAAGCAATGCACCGCCGATAATATCGCTAATCCAATGCACGCCCGACACAAGTCTGCCTATCACCATAAAGGCAATAAACACGGCAATTACAAGCATTACACATCGCCTAAATACGTTGTTTTTAATACGGGCGCCAAGCTGCATCATTGCCGTAGGCATCACACACATCACAAGCATCGTTGTTGACGACGGATACGAAGCTTCCAAATATCCGTTAATCAGCGTCGGCCTGTAATTGATAACCACTATTTCAAAGAGGATATATATCGCCATTACGACGATGTAAAATCCACCGAGTGTAAGAATGCTTCGGTCAACTTTTAATAGGCTCTTTCTTTTAATCCATTGTACAAGACCGAGAACGGCAAAACTGAATGCAACGCCAATCGGTACAAGTCCAAGCCAATCGGTTACGGTGTAGAGAAACCAATTC
>JAZQYG010000193.1:0-4510 GCA_045633305.1 Clostridia bacterium
GAGGCTGGTGAAGCCGCTGTATTTGACGCTGGTATATATGGTTTGCACCCAGAACTTGTTAAAATATTAGGTAGACTTAAATATAGAACAAGTTATGGACAAAACGTACTCAAACACTCGTTAGAGGTATCTTATCTTGCAGGTATTATGGCTGCAGAACTCGGCGCAGACGTGAAAATTGCGAAGAGAGCAGGCCTTTTGCACGATATAGGTAAAGCAATCGACCACGAAATTGAAGGAACTCATATTCAAATCGGTGTCGACCTTGCAAAAAAATACAAAGAAAATGCCGACGTTATCCACGCTATCGCTGCGCATCACAATGATATTCAACCGCAGACGATTGAAGCGCTTTTGGTACAAACGGCAGATGCTATTTCGGGAGCACGTCCCGGAGCGCGTAGAGAATCGCTTGAAAACTACGTCAAACGTCTTGAAAAACTTGAAAACGTTGCAAATTCGTTTGCCGGAGTTGAACAGTCGTACGCAATACAAGCGGGCAGAGAAATCAGAGTTATGGTTAAGCCCGAAGAAGTTAATGACGAATCCACGGTATTCATGGCTAAAGAAATCGCTAAGAAACTTGAAGCAGAACTTGAATATCCCGGACAAATTAAAGTTAACGTCATTAGAGAACTTCGTAGCGTTGAGTATGCAAAATAATATTAAAGAGGCTTCCGCACCGCGGAGGCCTTTTTATTTTTACGTAATTTGTTAAATTTTACAAAATAAGCCTATTTTAGTAGAAAAAAACTATAAAATGGTTTATAATGATAACGTATTAAATTAAGAGGTGAATTATGCCAGATACATCAGTTTATTCAAATCCGCTTATCGGTCGTTATGCAAGCAAAGAAATGTCTGCTATCTTTTCAGACGACCATAAATTTTCCACTTGGAGAAAACTTTGGATTGCTCTTGCCGAATCCGAAAAAGAACTAGGACTAAATATTACCGACGAACAAATTCAAGAAATGAAATCTCACGTTTACGATATCAATTACGACGTTGCTAGGGCAAGAGAAAAAGAGGTTCGTCACGACGTAATGAGTCACGTTTTTGCTTTTGGTGAACAATGCCCCAAAGCAAAGCCTATTATTCACCTTGGCGCAACTAGTTGTTACGTAGGGGATAACACCGACGTTATCAATATAAGTGAGGCGTTAGAACTCGTTAGAGTAAAACTCGTTAACGTAATGTACAGACTTAGCGAATTTGCTAAAAAATATAAGTCTGTTCCAACTCTTGGTTTTACGCATTTACAACCTGCGCAACTCGTTACTATCGGAAAGAGAGCAACTCTTTGGCTTCAAGATTTGCTTATGGACTACGAAAACGTTCTCTTTTTGATTGATTCGGTTAAACTCCGCGGTGTAAAAGGCACTACGGGAACTCAAGCAAGTTTTCTTGAACTTTTTAATGGAGACCATGAAAAAGTTCGTTTACTTGAACAAAAAGTAGTCGAAAAGATGGGATTCAAAAAAGTTTACGGCGTTACTGGTCAAACTTATCCTAGAAAATTTGATTTTAACGTTTTAAGCGTATTATCTATGATAGGTCAAAGCGCGTTTAAGTTTAGTAACGATATACGTATTCTCCAAAACATGAAGGAAATTGAAGAACCTTTTGAATCAAAGCAAATAGGTTCGTCCGCTATGGCTTATAAACGTAATCCTATGCGTTCAGAGAGAATAGGTTCGCTTGCGCGTTATCTTATAACACTTCCTGAAACTGCGGCAATTACTTCATCAACACAATGGTTTGAGCGTACGCTTGACGATTCGGCATGCAGAAGAATTGCTATTCCTCAAGCATTTTTAAGCGTCGACGCTATTTTGAATATTTATATGAACGTAACCGACGGTTTGGTTGTTTATGAAAAAGTAGTTAAAAAACATATCGATGCCGAACTTCCTTTTATGGCAACAGAAATGATTTTGATGGAGTGTGTAAAAGCAGGAGGAGATAGACAAGCTCTTCACGAAAAAATTAGATTACACTCTATGGATGCAGGAAAAGTTGTAAAAGTAGAAGGCGGTAATAACGATTTAATTGAAAGGATTAAAAAAGACGAGGCATTTGCTCCCGTTTGGGACAAAATCGACGGAGTTCTAAATCACGAAAACTTTATAGGTAGAGCACCTGAACAAGTAGACGAATTTATATCTACTGAAATTCAACCTATAATTGATGCAAATAAAGACGTAATAAAAGGCTACGATGAAGTTAGAGTCTAATAATAATCAAACTAAACCTAAAGGCATACATACCGGACATAGACAAAGGGTAAGAGAAAGATTTTTGAAAGCAGGTATCGAAAGTTTTCAAAATCACGAAGTTTTAGAATTTCTTCTCTTTTTCGGTATTCCTTATAAAGATACTAATGCGCTTGCTCACGAATTGATTGAAAAATACGGCTCTTTTTCCGCGGTATTCGACGCGCCAATTGAATCTCTTCGCGAAATACAAGGTATGACGGAAAACGCAGCCGTATTACTTAAAATTTTACCAAAGTTTTCAGGCTTATATTTAAAAGATAAACTTGAACAAAACGTTTATTTAGGTACTCTTCAAGCCTGCGCTGATTATTTAAGGTCAATGCTTTATGATGCTAGAAAAGAAGAACTCTACGTTCTATTTTTAGATAACGAGCACAAACTTTTAAGTTACAAGCGTCTTGGAGTAGGTTCAATTGATACCGTAACAATATCGCTTAGAGAAATTCACGAGGCTATACTTTATTCTCACGCAAGCAACGTAATACTTGCGCACAACCATCCATCTGGCAACAACGAACCTTCAACTAGCGATATGAGAGCAACTAAACACGTATTAGAGTCAATCTCATATATAGGCGTAAATTTACTCGACCATATAATCGTGACGGGTAATTCACATTTTAGTTTCAGAAGACACGGTTTGCTTGACGAATTAAAACAAAATTGCACTAGTGAATATATTACAAAATTTGCGGAAATTAACTCAAAATGGCTTGCAGATTAATTAATAAAGAAGATATTAAGGATATTTTTGACTACGTTGCCTATTTTGAATATAAATACGGCAATTTGAATTTTTATTTTAGTTCTATATTTGATGGTATATTCGATTATAAAGAACTATTAGAACTTGGTTATCTTTACGATAAAATCAACGGTTTAAGCGAAGACGTTGATGAAGAAGAATACTTTTCTCGATATGAAAATTTATCTTTTGAAAAGCATCTTGAAAAACTTAAACAAATAGGTAAAGACGTTTATTACGCTATTAACGACAAAAGGTACAAACCAAACTATGGAAAACACGAATATTAAAAAAACAATTATTGACGTTTTAACTGCAATTTTAGCAGGCGCAATCGTTTCCGTTGCTTATTTCTTCTTTCAAAATAGTAACGGTTTTGCACCCGGTGGGGTAGGCGGTCTTGCAACAATGACCTATCACTTGAGTGGCAATAGCGTACCTTGGGCATATCTAATGATTGCTTTCAATTTACCTATTTTTATATTTTTAACAATTTTCGTTAATAAAAAATTAGGTTTATACTTAATAATCTATATGCTGGTTCAATCATTTGGAACGGTATTACTTGAAGCAGCTAACGCAAAGCCGTATTCAATGGAAAACAACGCTCAAGACTTTGAGATAGTTTTTGCTTGCATAGCAACGGGTGTAATTTCCGGTTTTGGTTTTTCAATTATGCTTAGACGTTTTGGCGCAAGCGGTGGTACGTATGCAATTTCCGCACTAATTAAAAAAGCAAAACCTGCAACTAACGTTGCCTACGTTGCATTTTTATTAGATAGTAGTGTAGTTGCGATTGCATTTTTCGTGTACGGCATGAAAATAACTCCTGTTATATGTACTTTACTTAACTTATTTATTGCAAATATCGTAGTTGATTATTTTCTTTCTGGTATGCGCAACGGCTACAAATTTGAAATCATTACGGATTCACCTAATGAAATTTCTTCTGAGCTACTCGAAAAACTCCATCATGGCGTTACGGAGATAAAAGTCGTTGGAAAATATTCAAATACTGAAAAATATATGGTTATTTGCATAATCCGCAAAAAACAAATAGGTGAAATGCTTAAAATAATTAAAAAGTATCCTGGAACATTTGCTAATTTCACAAAAGTTAGCGAAGTACTAGGAAGATTTAGGAAATAAAAAAGCCTTCAACCAAACAAGTCGAAGGCTTTGGCAGGGGAGACGCGACTCGAACACGCAACCGGCGGTTTTGGAGACCGCTGCTCTACCAATTGAGCCACTCCCCTAAGAGCCTTTATATTATAAAAAATCGGCGCGAATAAGTCAAACGTTTTGACCTATTAAAAGGAGAAAATATGAAAAAATTATTTAAATTAGGCGTTATCGGTTGCGGAAACATGGCTAACGCTATAATCTTAGGCGCTAAACAATGCTTAAAAGATAAAAGTATCGTCGTTTATGATACGGATTTTGAAAAAGCAAACTCCTTTGCTAAAAAAATAGGCGGAGTAGTTGC
>JAZQYG010000194.1:0-2523 GCA_045633305.1 Clostridia bacterium
TCTTTTTCTCCTTCTCTACCTTGAACAATCCATTTCGCCTCGCCTGAATAGTACAGAGTAGCCATCTGCTTTTGTTTTTTGTATTCAGTCAAAAATCCGCTTGGCGCAAACACGCATTTATAAGCGCCTGCATTTATAAAAGTTGTGAAGTCGCCTGAAAGCGTTCTCGTTTCTTGACTATTTGGCTTAGCCGTTTTGAGAGGCTCGTATTTTTGGGGAATTTCGCCACAATCAATAAGGGCTACTACGGTGTAATCAACTGCGTTTATCTTAAGCGTGCAACCCACCAAATCTTTTATTTCTTTTATTGCTTTGCCGTTTAAGGTGTTTTCTCCAAGATAATGTACAATCGATTCCGCCATATATGTGGATATACCGATATTTCTTAAACTCGAACTTATAACTAGATTCGTATTTTCTTCGTATTCAAGTTTTGGATAAGTATATCCATCTAAAACTTTGTACCCGTAATCTTTTATATAACCTTTTGAATCAATCTCGCTATCCGAAAACTCTATAAAGCCGTTAATTTTGTCGCTGTAATAACTAGCGCCCTCTCTTACTTTTGAATCTACTATCTCTGATATCGTATAAGAAAAATTAGTCAATCCGTTTCTGTTATAATCAAGGTCGTATATTCCTTTGATTTTATATCCCGATTCACGAGAAATAGATTCGATTTGCTCGTCCGAAATTTTGACTGCGTACTCGTTACCTGTATCCGCGTTTACAACGTATTTACCTTCGGCAACGATATTATTAGTAGACGTGGTCTTTAATAAATTACTTATGACTCCCCCACTTGTAAAAGAGGCGATAGTATCAAATAAGCCAAATACGGCAAAAGCAACCGCAGAAAGCAAAATCGTAAATATTAGTCTCAATGGTTTAACGGCAAGGGACTTGACTCCAAGAGCCACAGAACTTTTGAGTTTCATTTTGGACTTTTGGAGTTTGACCTCCCCACGTTGTTCTACCTTTTCAATTGTCCCAGTGCAACCTTTTTCTCTATAGGTGAGGTTTTCAATAATTTCAATTTTTTTTCTTTGCTTGATTGCAGAGGCTATAATATCTTTTTCTTCGTTATTTAAACTTGCTCCGTCTCGAACAATCAAAGACTCTTCGCTCTCTTTTACGTTTGCGTCTATTTCGTTTTCAGTAAAAGTTATATCTTCTGCAATCTCTCCGTCCACGAGTCTTATGATTCTATCTGCGTAACGCTCGGCAAGTTCAAGGTCGTGCGATACGACGATTATAAGTTTTTCCTTGGATAGTTTTTTGAGAGTCTCGAGTACTTGTACGCCAGTATTAGAGTCAAGCGCCCCCGTAGGTTCGTCCGCCATAATAATGCGGGGATTTTTAACGAGCGCTCTTGCTATTGCAACTCTTTGGCGTTGACCACCCGAGAGTTCGGAGGGTTTACGCGAGGCAAGGTCTTGTATTTCTACTTGTCTTAAAAGTTTTTCATACTCCTCCTCGTCCGTTTCCCTTCCTTGCAACTCCATTGCAATCTTTATATTCTTTTCAACGGTAAACTCAGAAAGAAGGTTGTACTCTTGAAAAATAAAGCCGATAAAGGTATTACGATAATTATCGTAATCTTCTTTTGTAAAAGAGGAAAAACTTTTGCCGAGAACGGATATATCCCCACCGTCTACTCCGTCTAATCCTCCGATAACGTTAAGCATAGTAGTTTTACCGCAACCGCTTTTGCCCGTTATAAACACCATACCGCTAGAAGGGAAGGAAAGTGAAACGCCTTTCAGCGCAGACACAGTCCCTGCTTTCGTCTCGTAGTTTTTAACAACGTTTTTAAGCTCAAGCATATTTACAAGTTTACAATTTTGTTCAGTTTTAGCAATTTCTCCCATAATAAACCTCATAATTTTATCAAATTCAGTTTATCATAAGTAAATACTATATACAAAACGTATTAATTTAATTTTTTTGTCTTATACTTTATTTTTTTTAATCAAAAAACCTCGCCTTTTTTATGACGAGGTTTTAATACTTATTAAATAATCAGTACTTATTCAGGTTTTTTATCAAAGTCAAGAGTGAGGTCGTAGTCGCCAAGTTTATTAACCTTGAAACCGTTTTTCTTATACTCTTCGTAGTTGAACGCTTCGAGTTCGTCGATTGCAAGTTTGTGGAACTCGTAGAAATTGTGCCACCACTCCCAACCTGAACCAAGGTCGTTTGATAGATACGCGTCCGCGATATCGCAAGCAGTTTGAGGAGCAACGTAACACGCTCCCATTGCAAGTACGTTAACTCCGTTACCCGTGATTGCACTTGTTGCAGCGGGCAAACTCTCTACTACGCCTGCGTGTACGTGAGGACATTTGCTTGCCGCTATATGTATGCCCATACCCGTTCCGCAAAAGAGTAGCGCTCTTTCGTAATTTCCTTCACTAATTTCCGCGCCAACACGAAGACCTACTCTGTGGAACATAAGGTCGGTGTCGCTGGGGTCGGAATCTTTTTTTACACCAAGGTCAAGGATTTTCCAACCTTTCTTTT
>JAZQYG010000195.1:0-4332 GCA_045633305.1 Clostridia bacterium
GGCGCGAGCAAAGTTCGTGTTTTATGTGTGGCGATAGCCGTAACCAAATAGAGGTGAATTATGGGACTATTTACTTCCGCTAATGAAAAACAGTTGAAAAAACTTAGAAAAATCGCAGATAAAGTAGAGGCGCGTTCCGACATTTTTGCAAAGATGGATGACGCTGAACTTGTTGGTATGACTGCAACGTTGCGCGAGAGAATAAAAAACGGCGAAACTTTGGACGACGTGCTCCCCGAAGCGTACGCGACGGTAAGAGAGGCAAGCGCGAGAGTGCTTGGTATGAGACACTTTTACGTTCAAATTTTGGGCGGTATTGCTCTCCACCAAGGAAGAATTGCCGAAATGTGCACGGGTGAAGGTAAAACCTTAGTTGCAACCTTGCCCGTTTATTTGAACGCTTTAGAGGGTAAAGGCGTGCACGTAGTTACCGTCAACGAATATCTTGCCACTCGTGATAGCGAGTGGATGGGCAAAGTTTACGCCTTTTTGGGATTAACTGTTGGCGTAGTATGCTCTGGTATGAATTTTGTGCAAAAACTCGAGGCGTACGCTTGTGATATCGTGTACGGCACGAGCAACGAATTCGGTTTTGATTATTTGAGAGATAATATTGCCAAGCGCAAGGAAGAAAGAGTTCAAAGAGGATTCAATTTTGCTCTCGTGGATGAGGTGGACAGTATTTTAATCGACGAGGCAAGAACGCCTTTGATTATATCCGACCACGGAGAGATGCCCGAGGGATACAAAGAGGCGGATAGATTCGCTAAAAAACTTACAAAAGAAGATTATATTATCGAAGAAAAAGAGCGCACCGTACGTTTGTCTGAATCGGGTATCGAAAAAGCGGAAAGAGAATACAAGATTGATAATCTTTCCGATTTTGAAAACAGCGATATCAACGACAAGATTTATCAAGCGCTCCGCGCAAATTATATTATGAAACGTGACGTGAACTATATCGTTCACGATAACAAAGTAATGATAGTCGACGAATTTACGGGACGTGTTCTCGACGGTAGACGTTTTAGCGAAGGACTTCATCAAGCAATCGAGGCAAAGGAAAACGTACCTATTCTTGCCGAAAACGTTACTATTGCAACCATAACTCTTCAAAACTATTTTAGACTCTACAAAAAACTAAGCGGTATGACTGGTACTGCTAAAACCGAGCAAGAAGAGTTTGAAGGAATTTACGGACTTGACGTAGTTACGATTCCAACGAACAAGCCTTCTCAAAGAATAGACGAGCCCGACGTTATCGTAATGACGCAAAAGAAAAAAGCCGAACTCATAGTACAAGAGGTTAAGCGCGTTCACGAAACCGGTCAACCCGTTCTTATAGGAACGTCAGCAATCGACAAAAACGAAGAATTATCCAAAATTTTGTCTAAAAACGGTTTAAAACACAACGTTTTGAACGCAAAAAACCACGCGGAAGAGGCGGACATTATCGCTCAAGCGGGAAAACTGGGGGCAATCACTATTGCAACCAACATGGCTGGTCGTGGTACGGATATTATGCTCGGCGGAAATCCTACCTATCTTGCAGAGCGCCAAATGGAGAAAGAAAACTTTACTCACGAAGAGATTGTTGCCGTTTCTTCTCCCGTATTTGTTCCGCAGTCCGAAGAAGACGAGAGGGCAAAGGCAAGATACACAGAACTTTATCAACTATACAAAGAAAAAACGGATAAAGAAAGAGAAAAAGTTATTGAGGCCGGCGGTCTTCGCATAATCGGTACTGAAAGACACGAAAGCAGGCGTATCGACAACCAACTTCGTGGTCGTAGCGGTAGACAAGGCGACCCCGGTTCATCAGTGTTTTTCGTATCGGTTGACGACGAACTTTTGCAAAGATTCGGCGGTGATTTATTCCGCAAAGTATTTGCTTTTTGCAAAGTAACTGAGGACGATATTATTACAAGTTCTTTGATTGCAAAGCAAATTGAATCAATCCAAAAAAGGATAGAAAGTCACAACTTCGCTATACGAAAGAACGTTCTCTCTTACGACGACGTGGTGAACGTACAAAGAGAAATTATCTACAAAGAACGTGATAAAATCATATTCGGTGAAAATAACGACGAACTCTTAAACGGTATTTTGGACGAATATATCGAAGAGACGACGAGGGAAATTCTCCAAAGGGAAAAAGGCGGTGACCTTGATAGAATCAACGAGGCAATCAATCGCGCAATTTTGGACGAAGACGATTATATCGTGGACGAAGAACTTTTCGCCTTGGGTGAGGAAGAGATAATAAACGCAGTTAAACTTCGCGCAAGAGAAATCCTCGACGACAAAAAAGTCGAGATGGAAAAGGACGGATACAATTTCGACGTTTTCAGTAAAGACGTTCTTTTGTACGCTCTCGACCATCACTGGAGAGCGCACGTAGACGCGATGGATTCACTCAAAAGAGGTATATCACTACGCGCGTACGGTCAACAAAATCCCGTTATTGCATACAAGCAAGAGGGAACGGATATGTTTAACGCCATGATGGACAAGATAAAAAAGGGCACGGCGATTACTTGGCTAAAAGCGCGTTACGATTCTAAAAGATTGCAAGCAAAAGGTCCAGTTATGGTGCGCATGCAAGACGGAAGAGTGCAACTCAAAGCCAAGAAAAAAATAGGACCTAACGACAAATGTCCTTGCGGTAGTGGATTAAAATATAAAAAATGTTGTGGTAAAAATCAATAAAGGAGAGTGATTGTATGCAGGAATTCGATTTACCGAGAGCAAAAGCGAAGGAACTCAAAACGATACTGTATAAGGCAGGTGAGTCCCTTTGACCTAGTCGGTCTTAAAAAGGAACTCGAAATCAACAAAGAAAAACAAGCAGACGAAAACTTTTGGACGGATTTGAAGTCCGCTCAAGAAATTAATAAAAAAGTTTCCGCTCTTGAAAACAAAGTGGGTAGATTTGAAAAACTCGAGAATAGACTGGAAGAAGTTGAAGTTATGATATCCCTTTGTGACGAAGAGGAAGAACTTGGCGAACTTGAAGGAATCAACGGAGAACTATCCTCCCTTGAAAAAGACCTTGACGCTCTTATGATTGAGGCGCTCCTTCGAGGCAAGTACGACTCTTTGAACGCGATACTTACCTTGCACGCTGGAGCAGGTGGAACGGAGGCTCAAGACTGGACCGAAATGCTTTATCGTATGTACACTATGTACGCCGAAAAGCACGGATATAAAGTCAAACTTTTAGATTATCTTGCAGGTGACGAGGCGGGAATCAAAAGCGTAAGTTTTATGGTTGAAGGGGAAAACGCATACGGATATTTGCGTTCCGAAATGGGCGTTCATAGACTCGTTCGTATATCACCGTTCGACAGTAACGCGAGAAGACACACCTCTTTTGCATCATTAGAAGTTGCTCCCGAAATTATAAACGAAGAAGAAATCAAAATAAGTCCGGACGAACTCAAAGTAGACACCTACCGAAGCGGTGGCGCGGGCGGTCAGCACGTAAATAAGACGGAATCGGCAGTCCGTATCACGCATTTGCCCACTGGTATAATCGTTCAATGTCAGAACGAGCGCAGTCAGATTCAAAACAGAGAAGTGGCTATGCGTATGCTTATGAGCAAATTAGTCGAAAAGCGAGAGCGCGAACAAATGGAACAAGCGCAAGAGATTAAGGGCGAACTTAAAAAAATAGAGTGGGGTAGCCAAATAAGAAGTTACGTTTTTCAGCCCTATACTATGGTAAAAGACCACAGAACCGGTACGGAAACGGGAAATATTTCCGCGGTTATGGACGGCGCTCTTGACGAATTTATAACCAGTTATTTGGCAAAGAGTTAATATGGCAAGAAGAAAGAAGAACAAAATAAAATTATCATCTAAACTCATAGCGACCTTGCTCGTTATAGTTATGCTCGTAGCGATAGCCCTAGTTTGTTGGTATTTGGTTGCGCCGACTTCTTTTCTTGATACGTTAGAAAAGGTCAAATCCCTTTTTGAAGCGCCGGCGCTCTCTGGTGGCGGTACGGAAGGTAATCCCACGGGAGCATTACTCAAAATTCATTTCGTGGACGTAGGTCAAGGCGACGCTATTTATCTGCAATTTCCAGACGGCAAGGATATGCTTATCGACGCGGGAGATAAAAAGAGCGAAAATACGAATAGACTATTAAATTACCTAAATTCTTACGGTGACGTTCAAAACGGTATCGATTACTTGATGTTAACTCACGTTGACGCCGACCACGTTGGCGGTATGAACGAAGTTTTAGAATCGTATACGGTATCAAATATTTATATGCCGAATATCGGAACGAAGGCAAGTGACCCCGAAGTAGGATTTTGGGATAC
>JAZQYG010000196.1:0-6794 GCA_045633305.1 Clostridia bacterium
CAAAGAGAATACCAGTTTGATAATGCTTGCAAAGTACTTTCAACATAAGGAAGGTGGATTTGCTTGATTATTCTTTTTATGTGGTTTATAACGTCTTGCGTTTGTTCTTTTGGGTTTAAAGATATAGGGAGAAGAATTGCACCCTTTTTAACTTTCATTTTTATAAATTCAACATCACAATTACTAGTATCAAAGTGTGTTAGCACGTAATTTACGTCTACGCCAACGGTAGAATAAAATTGTAGTTCCCCGTTATATGCATACGTTTTAAAGTCGTCGTCGGAAAATATACAATTAACGCATTCGGGTTCAAATATTTCGGTTTTGTCCTTGTATTCTCGTATTGTCCTACCTTTTTTATAATAGGTGATTTCAATGAAATTTTTTACGTTATTAAATGTATTATAATAATTTTTTACTTCAACGTTAACTGCAAAACGAAATTCAGGTTGACTTTTGAGTTCAATTAAATTAAATTTCATACTTCTACCATTTAAAATTTTTTAATTATTATACCATTAAATATCAGTATTGTCCATATTTATTATTATAATGTATTTACATATATTTATAAATTTTATATAATTATAAAAAAGTTTAAAGAGGTACTTATGGATTTTAAAGTAAAAGGTGGAGTTTATCCAACTATGATTACTCCATACAAAGATGGAAAAATTGATTTATATGCGGTAGATAAGCTCGTTGAGTGGTACTGGAATAAGGGATGCGACGGTATTTTTGCAGCTTGTCAATCAAGTGAAATAGCCTATCTTAATTTAAATGAACGTGTGATGCTCGTTAAGAGAGTAGTAAGCAAAGCTAAAGAGCTAGCGTCTATAGATAAAAATAGAGAACCACTAATGATAGTAGCCTCCGGCCACGTTTCAGATTCGTTTGATGCTCAAGTTGAGGAATTGAATTTAATTGCAAATGAAAAACCAGATGCTTTAATTTTAATTTCTAACCGTATGGATATTGCAAATACGTCAGATGAGGCGTGGATTGAACAAACGGCTAAACTTATTGAAAAATTACCTACTGATATACCACTTGGTGTTTACGAATGTCCAAAACCTTATAAAAGATTACTTTCCGAAAAAATGATTAAATGGTGTAACGATACGGGTAGGTTTTATTTTATAAAAGATACTTGTTGTGATGCATCTATAATAAGAAGAAGGCTTGAAATTATAAAAAATGGAAATCTTAAAATATTTAATGCAAATGCGCAAACAATGCTTGAATCTTTCCGTGACGGTGCATTTGGTTATTGTGGCGTTATGGCAAATTTTCATCCTGAATTGTATTCGAAATTATTTAAGTCGGATAATGACGTTATTCAAGGATTCGTTGGACTTAGCGCTATGCTTGAAAATTTAACCTATCCCGTTTGCGCAAAGTATTTTCTTTCAAAACACGAAGGGATAAAAATGGATTTATTTGCACGTAGTGCAGATGAAAATGCTTTTACTGATTATCAAAAGAGTTGTATTGACCAGTTTGCTATATTAAATAAGGAGTTTATAAAAAATCATGAATAAAAAATACGTTATAGGAATAGATTACGGAACGCTTTCAGCTAGAGCCGTACTCGTAGATAGTTTAACTGGAAAAGAGATTGCAGAACGTACGGAGAATTATTCTCACGCAGTTATGGATTTTGAGTTGCCATCAGGAAAAAAATTACCTAAGGATTATGCTCTTCAACATCCTACTGATTACTTAGATTGCTTGAAAAATTGTATTCAAGGCGTATTAAATTCAAGTGGAATAAGCGCGCAAGAAATAGGTGGATTAGGTATAGACTTTACGGCTTGTACGGTTTTACCAGTTGACGACAAGTTTATTCCTTTATGTACCAAAAAAGAATATGAAAACGAACCTCACGCTTACGTAAAACTATGGAAACATCACTCTGCTCAACCTTATGCAGATGAAATTAACGCTCTTGCAAACGAAAGAGGGGAAAGTTGGATAAAAAGATACGGTGGTAAAATATCTTCAGAGTGGGCGTTTCCTAAACTTTTACAAATTTTGAGAGAAGCACCTGAAATTTATTCGAATACATTTAGATTTTTGGAGGCAGGTGACTGGCTTTCGTATATGTTGACAGGAGAAGAAACTCATAGCGCTGTTTTTGCTGGATACAAGGCGCTTTGGAGCGAGGAAGAAGGATATCCTTCAAACGATTTTTGGAAAGCATTAGACAAAGATTTAGACGGTGTTATCGGTACGAAAATTTCAACAAAAGTCTACGGTATGGATAAAATTGCAGGATGCATTAGCGAAAGCGGAGCACAACTTTGTGGATTGGAAGTCGGTACCCCCGTTGCTCTTCCTATGATAGACGCTCACTCTGCTATGCCTGCGCTTAATATCACGGCAGACGGAGATTTGATGCTTATAGTGGGCACGTCTGCTTGCCATATTCTCAATTCTTCTCAAATTAAAGAAGTTGAAGGCATATGTGGATACGTTTATAGTGGAGTTATTCCAGGTTTATATACTTACGAAGCAGGTCAAGCGGGCGTGGGAGATAACTTCGAGTGGTTTATCAAAAATTGCTTACCTGGCGAATATTTCGAAAAAGCAAAAAGGGAAGGCTTAAATATTCACGCATATTTAAGAAAACAACTATCTTCTCAAAAAGTTGGTGAAAGTGGATTAATTGCTCTTGACTGGTGGAACGGTAATCGTAGCATATTAGTAGATTCCGAACTTTCGGGTATGATACTTGGTATGACTTTACAAACCAAAGCCGAAGATATTTACAGAGCAATTTTAGAGTCAAACGCGTTTGGGCTCAAAGTTATCGTTGAACAATATGAAAAAAGCGGAATAGAAATTAAAAATATTTGTGCAGCGGGTGGAATTGCGGTCAAAGACGAATTTTTGATGCAAATTTACGCGGACGTACTCAATAAAGAAATTCGTATTGCAGGCTCTACTCAAGCAGGGGCTTTAGGTAGCGCGATTTACGCTTCCGTTGCAGGTGGAATTTATCCCGACGTAGTAAAAGCTTCGCAAAATATGTCTTGCAAAAGCGAAAAGGTATATAAACCTATTTTAGAAAATGTAAAAGAATACGAAAAACTTTACGCAGAGTACGTCAAACTTCACGACTATTTCGGAAAAGAAAACGGTATAATGAAGAAATTAAGGAGAAAATAAAACATGAAAACGCATCAAAGTTTTTTCTCACTTCCTCTTGGGGCAATCAAGGCTGAAAGTTATTTGAAAGAACAAATGTTATTAGGTAAAGATGGTATAGCTGGTCATTTGCCGGAATTAGAGCCTGGGATGATTGCTGACCCTTGGGTTAATAAAACTTTCGTTAAGGCTTGGGCTGGAGGAGACCAATCTGGTTGGGGCGCGGAAATATCTGGTAACTACTGGAGCGCGTATATTAAATACGCTTACGTGCTTGACGACGAAGAGATGAAACAAAAGGCTACTGATTGGGTAAACGCTGTTCTCAAAAAGCAAAAGGATGACGGATATTTAGGTACCTATTATGAAGATGATGCAAAAATTTATGAGGATTATAACGCATGGGGCACTAATTGTGGCATGAAAGCTTTGCTTGCTTATTACGGAGTAAGTAAAAGAAAGGACGTGCTTGAAGCTGTTCATCGTTGTATGCTCTGGTTTTGCGATAAGTGGAAAGGAGATAATAAAACCGTTTACGGTGGTCCTACGATAATGGAGTCTATGATGGAAACCTATAGACTAACGGGGGATAAAAGACTGGTTGATTTTATCAACGATTATCTTGAATATCACGCAAACAATGATTTATATTTAAATTCATATAAGTCGTTGCTAAATATTGATAACGTTTATAACACTAATCACGGGGCAGGACAAGGTATACAACTTGATGCTATTGCTTCGGCATATATTGCAACCGGTAGAGAAGAGTGTTTAAAAGGTGTTGAAAAAAGAATTAACGTTCTTCGCAAAAAGTGCAATCAACTTTCAGGGTCAATTACGTGTACTTCAGAATACCTTTCTCCTATCGGCGGAAATATGGAGACGGAGTATTGTGCGTATAGGTTTTTTGCATTTTTATATACTCATATGCTAGAAATTACGGGTGACGTGAAATATGGAGAGTATCTTGAAGAAATGTTTTATAACGGCGCGCAAGGAGCAAGAGGAAAAGACGAAAAAACTATTTGCTATTTCAATTCTCCAAACCAAATACTTGCAACGGAAAATTCTTCTCCCGCATTTAGTGATACTCAAGTATATGCTCCTTGTTATCCGACTTCATGTTGTCCAGTTAATGCAGTAGGAACGGTGCCGGAGTTCGTCATGACGGCTTTTATGACGGATAAAGAAGATAATCTGTATGCTACGACGTATTGTCCGTGCAATCTTGATTATAACGGAATAAAAATCAAAGAAAACACCCTTTATCCATTTAGAAATAATATATTATTTGAAATTAATTGTAATAAAAAGTTTAGTTTTAATTTAAAAATACCCAAATGGGCAAAAAGTTTTAAAATTAAATTAAACGGGGAAAGAATCAAAGTAAAAGTAAAAAATGGATATGCTTGTATTAACAGAGCTTGGATAGACGGAGATAAAATTGAAATTAATTTTGATACTGAAGTTAAAGTAATCAAAGTAGACGATACGGACGGCTCTGCTCGTTATCCTCTTGCAGTTAAATACGGTGCACTTTTATACGCTTATCATATTCCCGAGTGTTGGTATGAAACACCTGGAAGACCTATGACTCCACTTCCTGATGGATGGCACTGGTATAACGTATTGCCGAAATACGACGAAGTAAAAGCAAAAGATCCACACGAAGAATGGGGTGTTAGACGTGATAATTACGCTTGGAATATAGCTTTTGACGAGAAATTATCGGCGAAAGACTTTACTGTTGAAGAAATAGAGCCAAACGGTTACGCATGGAAAAACCCTTATATCAAACTGCATACTCACGGCTATCATACGCCTTACCGTTTTTCACCTTATCAAGTTAGAAACGTAGAGCAATTTGAAGAATATCAGTTCGTCACGCACAAAAAAGACGTAACTTTAGAGCCGTATGGTTGTACCAATTTGAGAATAACGTATTTTCCCAAAGCTAATTTAAAGAATAGAAAATAAGATAAATTACGTAATCAACTTAAAGGAGATAAAAAATGAAAGGAAATAGTGCGTGGAGCCAAGTGCCGTACGTTAGGGCTTTTGAAAAAGAAAAAGAGTTTTTCCCTCACATAATTAGACTTATGCCAAGCGAGTTTTCTTTTAGTTTCGATTGGTTTGATAAGGGTGATAGCGGAGCTCACGCCGTATTTTTAAAAAAGAAAACAGACGCAACTTTTAATCAAGTTTTAACTGATTCTACAGGCAGAGTCGTCGTAGAAAATTTATCGTCAGATGAGGAATACGAATTTTATATTCAAGCTAAAAACGGTAATAAAAGTACCGTAAGGTTATTTAGAACGGGTAAAGACGTTCCAAACGGAAGCGTATTGACTTATTTGCATCCCAAAGACAAAACTTTTAAGCATACGGGTTATGCAATAGGCGCACCGTCTATCGTAAAATTATCGTCAGGCAAATTGCTTTCAAGCGTAGGCGTATTTATTGATAGAAGCACGTGGGCTGTCGAACCATTAATTACTCAAATTTTTTCATCAATCGACGATGGGAATACGTGGGACTATGAGTGTGATATAGTTCACTCTCTTAACGGTTCGCTTTTCGTGCATCAAGGAAGACTATATTTTCTTGCTCTTTATGCAGACTACGGTGATTTGTGTATAGCTGAATCAAAAGACGAAGGCAAAACGTGGAGCGCACCTGTAGTAATTGCAAAAGGCGAAGGACCTAAAGGGTGGGGTTGGCATTTGATGAGTAACGATTTTGTAGAGCACAAAGGACGAATTTATCATCAACTTGAATACGGCCACGTCGCCGTATATCCCAAAGATAGTATAGATGCGCCTAATTCTTGTATGGAAATGGCTGGTAGACTTTATGACCTTGCACATCATTTAACGGTTTTGTCTATAAATTGTGACGCAGATTTATTAAATGCGGAAAACTGGACGATTTCAGACTTGTATTATCCCAAAGAATACGACCCGTATCAATGCATTGAAGGAAATATTTTAGAAAATCCCAAAGGCGAACTAGTAGAAATTTTTCGTACTATGAAAGCTGGAGTATCTTTAATTACGAAAATTGATACTAAAAATCCTCATAACGCAATGAGTCCACTTGGTGAAACTACTAAATTCCCACTTGGTGCAGTTAGTAAATTTTCAATAAAACGCGATGCGAAAACTGGTTGTTACATTGCTTTTGGTAACGATAGATGGTATGGAAGACATAGGTTAGTTATGGCGGTAAGCAAAGATTTGGATAACTGGGAAATGGTTTATGAAATTGCAAATGGTGACGGAACGGAAAACTATTATTCTTATCCTGATTGGATTTTTTCAGGAGAGGACGTTTACTTGCTTGCTCGTTCAGCGCATAATGGAGCGGTAAATGGACACGATACGAATTGCATAACTTTTCATAAAATTAAAAACTTTAGACAATATTTTGGTGAAAATCTGATTGTAAAAAGTAATGATAAAACTGAAGAATTAAATTTTATGCCAACGATGGTATAATATAAGGCGGTTGTTAGTTCACAACCGCCTTTTGCTTTGATATTATAAAAAACAACGTAATAGGTAACGAAGAAAACTTTATCTAGTTTCGTTTAGCATAGCTAAGTCAACGCAAACAGTCGTTTAATCAGATGAATTGTCAAA
>JAZQYG010000197.1:0-1883 GCA_045633305.1 Clostridia bacterium
GACCAAGTGATTGTTGCTACAGCCGATGGAAGTTACGGAGTAAAAGGTTTTGTAACGGACGCGCTAAAAGCAGTAGAGTACACCTATTTTTATACTTGTGGACCAGAACCTATGCTTAAGGCTTTATTTAGAGCAACTACTACCGAAGGTCAACTCAGTTTTGAAGAGCGTATGGGTTGTGGCTTTGGCGCGTGTATGGGGTGTTCGTGCAAAACTATATACGGCAATAAGCGTATATGCAAAGAAGGACCAGTTCTCAAAAAGGGGGAAATTTTATGGGAAAAATGAGCGTAAACCTTGCAGGTATCACCATTGATAATCCCGTAATTCCTGCAAGTGGAACTTTTGGTTACGGATATGAATTTAGCGAACTTTACGATATAAACGTACTTGGAACGTTTTCTTTTAAAGGGACTACCAAAGAGCCTAGATTTGGTAATCCTACGCCAAGAATTGCAGAGTGTCCAATGGGTATGATAAACGCCGTGGGACTTCAAAATCCGGGTGTTGAAAAAGTCGTTAAAGAGGAACTTCCTAAACTTAAAAAGTGCTTTAATAAAAAAGTTATGGCAAACGTTAGCGGTTTTTCTATCGACGAATACGTGTATACCTGTGAAATGCTGGATAAATGCGACCAAGTAGGTTGGATAGAGGTTAATATAAGTTGTCCGAACGTACACGGTGGCGGTATGAGTTTTGGTACTGACCCAAAATCGGCAAAGGAAGTTACCGAGGCGGTTAAAAAAGTAACTACGAAACCTGTTTTCGTTAAACTTACGCCAAACGTTACCGATATCGTATCTATTGCAAAAGCGTGTGAGGACGGAGGAGCAGACGGTATTAGTTTGATTAATACTATGCTTGGTATGAGAATAGACCTCAAAAAGAGAGCGCCAGTAATAGCAAACAAGATGGGAGGTTTTTCGGGTAGCGCGATATTCCCAGTTGCAGTTAGGATGGTATATCAAGTATCAAAAGCCGTAAACCTTCCCGTAATCGGTATGGGTGGCGTATCAAGCGCAGAGGACGTTATCGAGATGATGTTAGCAGGCGCAACTGCTGTTGAGGTAGGCGCGGCGAATCTCGTAAATCCTTACGTTTGTCGCGATATAATAGAGGATTTACCACGTGTAATGGATAAATATGGAATCAATTCACTTGAAGAAATAATAGGAGGATGCAAATAATGGGCAAGGACGTAATAATTGCGTGCGACTTTGATAGCGCGGAAAAAACTTATGCTTTTTTGGATAAGTTTGAAGGTAAAAAACCCTTTGTAAAGATAGGTATGGAACTTTATTATGCAGAAGGACCTGCAATCGTAAAAGGGATAAAAGAGAGAGGACACAAAATTTTCCTTGACCTCAAACTTCACGATATCCCTAACACCGTAAAAAAATCAATGGCAGTATTATCTCGTCTTGACGTGGATATGTGTAATCTTCACGCTGGTGGAACGATTAATATGATGAAAGCCGCAATAGAAGGATTAACTCGCGAGGACGGTTCGAGACCTTTACTTATTGCAGTAACTCAACTGACTTCCACGGACGAGGAGAGCATGAGACGTGACCTTCTTATTGAAAAACCTATTGACGAAGTCGTAATGCATTACGCTCAAAACGCAAAGATTGCAGAACTCGACGGCGTAGTATGTTCACCTTTAGAGGCGGGAAAAGTACACGACAAGTGTGGAAAAGATTTCATCACTGTAACCCCGGGAGTTAGATTTGCTCAAAAAGACGCAGGTGACCAAAAGAGAATCATGACTCCTGCCGAAGCAAAGAAGATAGGTTCGGATTATATAGTAGTAGGCAGACCCATAACGGGAGCGGAAGACCCCGTTTCGGCGTATGAAAAATGTGTTAACGATTTTGTAGGAG
>JAZQYG010000198.1:0-7852 GCA_045633305.1 Clostridia bacterium
CTTTGAAATGAACTTTTTTATCTATCGACGCAAGAATATCAAGATTAAGTTCGGCAACGTAAGTGCGTCCGCTTAATTCATAGTTTTCCGCAACGTCAGGATGAATTTCACCGATATAACCTACAGATTCACCATTTGCAAATACTTCCGCAGAACGACCGTCGTGCAAAAATTCATAAATTTTTGCTACGTAATCGGATTTTTCAACTCCAAAAGTTGCAAAAACTTCTTCAACTGAGGCTTTCATTGTAAAGAAATCTTCATCCCTGCCAAACGCGCACAAAATAAGAGTGTTCGTTTCTTTGGGTTGTCTAACGAGAGGCAATTCGTAAGGCTTAAAGGTTTTTGCGACCTCAAATAGTCTACCTTCGTTCATCTTTTTGTTATTATTTATGCTAACGATATTTAATAATCCCGGCAAAAGAATAGTTCTCATAATGCTCCAGTCATCACCTAAAGGATTAAGGAGTTTTGCTGAAATTCTTAAAGAATTATCTTCTTTAAGTTTGAGCATATCGAAAGATTTTGGCGAGATAAACGAATAAGTGGTCGTTTCCATATAACCAAGTCCAACGAGTTTTTTGTCAAGAGCGTCAATTTTGATTTGAAAATCATTTTTTGCTCCTAAAGTTTGTTCTGACTTTGGCATAAGAGTTGAAGTTATATGGTCGTATCCATAATATCTTATAATTTCTTCAGCAAGGTCGTTTGCTCCTTCTACGTCCTCACGATAAAGAGGTACGATAGAAGTTAAAACACCATCTTTTATAGTTGATTTTATGTCAAGTCCGTTCAAAATTTCAAGAACGTAATTATCTTCTATCTTTATACCTAAAATATCAGATATTTTATTTACGGGAACTTTAATCACGTTAGGTTCAACCTCGCCAAGAGTACAGTCGATAACGGTTTCAGTAATATCACCTGCTTTGAGTTCGGAAATTAAAGTTAACGCTCTATCCAAAGCAAATTTTTGAGAACCATAATCAATACCTTTTTCATATCTTGCAGATGAATCCGAGCGCAAATTCAAAGCTTTTGACGTACGACGAATATTGTCTCTTGCAAAACGCGCGGACTCAAATACAATTTCGCTAGTATCGTCTTGAATACCAGAGTTAAGTCCACCCATAATACCTGCAACAGCGCAAGGTTTTTCAGCATCGCATATCACAAGCATTGACGAGTCAAGAACGTTTTCTTTTGAGTCAAGAGAAATTATCTTCTCGCCCTCCGTTGCACGTCTAACCACGATTTTATTACCAGAAATATAACGTTTATCAAAAGCGTGCATAGGTTGTCCGATTTCAGTAAGCACGTAGTTAGTAATATCAACGATATTGTTAATAGGACGGATTCCTACCGCGCGAAGTCTTTTTTGAATATAATCGGGAGAGGGAGCAATTTTGATATTCTTAACCTCTCTCGCCATATAGTGAGAACAAAGGTCAAAATCTATGATTTCAACTTGAATATTAGACTTTTCTTTGGTAACGTCGTATTTTATCGTAGGCTCTTTGAATTCTTTGCCTAAAACTACTGCAACCTCTCTTGCAACACCGATTATACTTTGACAATCAGGTCTATTTGCAGTTATTGCTACGTCTAAAACAACGTCGTCTCTACCCAAAATTTCGTTGATGTCTACACCTAATTTTTCGTCCTCTTTCATTACTAGAACGAGGTCTGCACTGGCACCGGGATAATCAACGTCCGTTGCGCCGAATTCTGCGCCCGAACAAAACATACCTTCCGATTCAACGCCACGAATTGCGCCCTTTTTAATTTGAAGTCCACCGCAAAGGTTTGCCCCTTCTAATGCAACCGGAACGATATCGCCAACCTTTATATTTTTAGCGTTAGTGACGATTTGATAATATTTATCTTCTCCAAGCCAAACTTTACAAACTTGAAGTTTATCCGCGCCGGGATGTTTTTCTATTTCTACGATTTTACAAGTAAAAACGTTATTTGCTTGCGCTAAATTAATAATTTCTTCTACCTCGAAACCAATGGAAACGAGTTTATCCGCAAGGGCCTCGGGGGCAACGTCTACGTCAACGAAATCTTTTAACCAACTATAAGGTACTTTCATATCTAGCCTCCATTAATCCTTAAATTGAGCGAGGAAACGCATGTCGTTTTCAAAAAGCAAACGCATATCGGGAATTCCATATTTTATCATAGCAAGTCTATCTATACCTAAACCAAAAGCAAGGCCTGAATATTTTTCAGTATCGATATTGCAACCTTTAAGCACTTTGGGATTAACGATACCCGCGCCAAGAACTTCTATCCAACCAGTTCCTTTACATATTCTGCAACCTTTTCCGCCACAAACGGAACAAGTAACGTCCATTTCTACGCTAGGCTCGGTAAACGGAAAATATGAAGGACGAAGTCTCGTTTTTGACTCAGGAGAGAAAAATGCTTTTACAAACTCGTCAAAAATACCCTTCAAATCACAAAGGGTAATGCCTTTATCCACGACGAGTCCTTCTATTTGTTGGAACATAGGACTGTGTGTAGCATCATAGTCCGAACGATAAACTTTACCAGGGCAAATCATACGAATAGGAGGCTTTTTTGCTTCCATAGTGTGCACCTGACAAGGTGAAGTATGCGTTCTCAAAAGAAGATTCTCTGAAAAATAAAAAGTATCTTGCATATCACGAGCAGGATGGTCTTTGGGAATATTTAAGGCTTGGAAATTGTAGTAATCAGTCTCAATTTCTGGTCCTTCACAAACTTCAAAGCCCATACCTATAAAGATGTTGCAAATCGTATTTTTGATATGGGTAAGAGGATGCAACGAACCAACCTTAATTTTTTTAGCAGGTTCAGTTACGTCAATCTTTTCACTCTTCAATTTAAAAGTTTTTTCCGCATCTTTAAGGGCTACTTCTTTTTCTGAAATAATTTTTTCAATTTTTTGACGTCCTTCGTTCACAAGTTTACCAAAAGCGGGTTTTTCAGCCGGGGGAACGTCCTTTAATCCCTTCAAAATAGCAGTCAATTCCCCGTTTTTTCCAAGGAATTTAACTTTAACCTCGGCAAGAGCAGTCATGCTATTAGCGTTTTCAACTGCACTTTCTGCATCAAGCACGACTAACTTCAATTTTTCTAGCATATTTACCTCCAAAATAAAAAAATCCGCCCAAAACATAGGGCGGATAATAAAATCCACGGTACCACCTAATTTACCAAAAAGGTATCTCTACGATTTTAACGCAATCATACGGCTTGCACTACTCCGTTCACACAAGCAACTCCAAAGCGAAGGTTCATCTTACTCTGTTTTTGAGGACGTTACAGCCTATGCGTCCCCATCTCTGAAAAAACTAACGGTAAAACTACTAACTTTTTCATCGTTTTGTATAATTTAACATATATAACTATTTTTGTCAACGAAAAAAGGCTTTTAATCGGCAACAAGGTCCAACATATCGCTTAAATTCGACATTTTTAAATAAGTGTCTGGTACTTTTCCAACCAAAACGCTTTCACTCACCAAAACTTGTTGTTCAATATTTATAAGTGTATCTGACGCCGGGATAATTAGACTGACGTCAGAGACGATTTTTACATAAATTTTATGCAAAGTATGGTTAATGCCAGCCTCGGTAAATTCCGAAGTAAAATTACAGTCAACGTACCCACTTGATACAAAGTTCACCGTTATTTCCGCACCTTGACCAGCAACAACGACGGAATTCAAAAATGCACCTATAGGAATTTTGATGCCTTTTTTGCTTAGCTTATCAATATTTTGTTGCGCAATTCCCGAAATTTGACGGGCAAGTAAGTTTATTTTAGCCGTTTTTGCTTGCATAGCGACGATATTTCCATCTTTATCTTTATGTACGTCCATTAGGTCGTCGTAATCTACCCCGTCGTTTATAACTAAAGAAATCGCCGTATTTGCCGCGCTAACTGCAATAGTTTTTACTTTTGTCTCACAATAATCCATAATTATCGGCGCAATATTACGTTCAAAATAAGAGGCAAGCAAAAATAACGTCACTACAATACTGAAAAGTATTATAAGTAATTTCTTTTTGACTTGCCTCTTTTTCTTCATAAGAAATTATATGAGTTCTTCTCTTTGGATTATGCGTTTAATTTTTGTTTCTCGAATTAAATACCAAAGCCATAATAAATCCTATAATTATCGCAGCGGAAAGCCCTGCGGTTGCAGCCTCAATACCTCCCGTAAAAGCGCCGAAAAGACCTTGTTCTCTTGCTCCCTCCATTGCACCTTTTGCCAAAATACTGCCAAAACCACAAATGGGAACGGTTGCTCCTGCCCCACCAAACTCCTTTATATATTGAAATACGCCTATTTTTTCAAGAAAGACACCTGCTAGTAAAAAACTTACTAGTATTCTCGCCGGAGTCATTTTTGTTAGATTCAAAAGCACTTGTCCTATCATACATATAGCTCCACCAACGGCAAAAACTTGTAAATATCTCAAAAAAACATCCATAAACACCTCACAAATTTTCTATACAAACTGCTTGCGCTATTGCAGGAATACTTTCTCCTTGCAAAGAACTATCTTTACTCATAAGCGCGCCAGTCGGCATAAAAAGTACTTTATTTATCTCACCTTTCATCAATTTTTTATATACGAAAGAATTAAAAATTGCAGTCGAACATCCCGCGCCACTTCCACCCTGATATCTTTTTTTATCATCACCAAAGATTTCCGCGCCACAATCAAAGTAATTTGAGCCAAGCGTTATTCCTTCTTTTTGGCACATAGTTCTCAATAATTCACTGCCGTATTTTCCTAAATCGCCAGAGATGATATAGTCGTAATAAGCGGGATTTCTACCAGTTTCGGCAAAATGTCTTATAAGTGTGTGCGCAGCGGCAGGAGCCATTGCTGCTCCCATATTATTTGCGTCAGATACATCGTAATCAATAATTCTACCAAGAGTTGCGCAAGTAATAGAAGGACCTACACCATCTTTTGACAAAACCAAACTTCCCGCCCCAGTAACAGTCCATTGTGAAAGCGGAGTTCTGGGCGTACCGAGTTCTAAAGGAAAACGATATTGTCTTTCCGCGCTACTAAAATGACTGCTAGTAGAACAAACAACGTTATCTAAATGTCCGCCAGACACTAGCAAACTTCCCACAATCATACTTTCAGCATAAGTCGAACAAGCGCTGTAGAGTCCCAAAAATACGGTAGAAAATTCCCTAGCGGAATAACTTGAAGAAACAATTTGATTTAATAAATCACCACCAAGAATCGCCCCTACTGAATCTTCGGATAGATTTGAGGCGTTTATCGCTCCTCTAATTGCGCTTTTGTGCATTTTTCGCTCGGTTTTTTCAAAAGATTTTTCACCCCACTCGTAAGAGGGCATAATTTCGTCAAAATACTCGCCAAACGGACCTAGTCCTTCTGCTGGACCAACAATAGAATACGTTCCTATAATCTTAGGAGAATTGTTAAAAAAAATCGTTTCTCTTTTCATATACCTAAAAGGGCCAAAAGACCGGAAATAAAAGATGCAAAAACGCCCAAAACGATAATAGGTCCCGCAATAACAAACATTTTGGAACATATACCTAGCACTATACCTTCTTTTTTAAACTCCATAGCAGGAGATACGATAGAGTTTGCAAAACCAGTTATCGGAACAATCGAACCACCACCTGCAATATTCCCGATATCGTCGTAAACGCCAAGTCCGGTTAACAACGCACCAAGAAAAATCAAAATTATACTTACAATTCCTGATACTTTGTCTTTTTCAAACTGCGGAAAAATCATTTTAACTCCATCACTTAAAAGTTCACCTATACAACAAATTAATCCACCTATCAAAAAGGCGCAAACCATAGTTTTAAGATGCTCACTTTTAGGCGCAGTACTTGACACAAGTTGTTTGTATTCACTCTTACTTATCATTTTTTACTTGCTCCTTTGCCGTTTTATATAAAACTTCATTATCTTCAATATTTTTATCAAAATCGTATTTAATTTGGCTTTTCATAGATTAAGTATTATAAAAAAACGCGTATTATATACTAATACACGTTTAAAAATTTTGTATTTTATTGGTTAATTTTACTTATTTTTCTTCCATTAAAGATTTACGCAAGAGTTTTAGCACTTTACTTTCTATTCGAGATATTTGTACTTGCGAAATACCGAACTCCCCTGCAAGTTCACTTTGCGTTTTGTCTCTAAAATACCTCATTATTATAATCTTTCTTTCTCTATCGGGCAAAGATAAAATTACGTCTTTTAAAACTATCCTATTCACCAAATCTTCAGTAGTTTCTTTGCTTGCGATTTTGTTCAAAAGTTCATTACCCGTTTCGTCGTCCGCATTTTCATAAATAGACAAAGGATATTTCGAACTATCCAAAGCAAGTACGACCTCTTGAGGTTCTACGTTGAATTTTTTTGCGATTTCCTCAATTTGAGGTTCTCCTCCTTTTGTGTTTTTATATTCGTCAACGTACGCAGTTATTTGCAAGTTCAGACTTTTGAGTGCCCTTGAAACTTTTATACTGCCGTCGTCTCGCATAAACCTTTTAATTTCACCTGCTATCATAGGAACTGCATACGTTGAAAACTTTACGTTAAATTTCATATCAAAATTTTGTATTGCTTTCAGTAATCCTATTGAACCTAATTGAATCAAATCTTCGTATTCAACAGATTTATTTTTGTATCTATTAACGATACTTTTAATTAAAGGGGTGTTTTCTTTTATAAGAATTGTTTTGGATTCGTTGTCGCCTTCTTTTGCAAGCGTAATAAGGCGCATAGTTTCCTCATGTTCAAGCATCTGCTCCTCCGCGCGTAATTTTTTTAGTCATATGTACCGTCGTTCCTTCATTTTGCGCGGAAAAAACCTCTAAAGTATCCATAAAAGTTTCCATAACGGTAAAACCCATACCGCTACGTTCAGATTCTCCTTTTGTAGTATAAAAAGGCTCTTTTGCTTTCTCTACGTCTGAAATACCTATTCCAAAATCTTTTACGGTAACACCTAATTCGTCATCAGTAACAAAAGCAATTAATTCAATCTCACCCACGTTATTATCAGAGTAAGCGTGAACTATACAATTCGTGACAGCCTCACTCACCGCCGTTTTTACGTCGTTTAGCCACTCTACTGTGGGATTAAGAGAAAGAGAAAGAGATGCAACTACGTTTCTAGAGAGAGCCTCGTTAAGAGAATTTGCAGGAAAAGTCATTTTAATCTTGTTTTTAATCATTATTTACCTCTAAATCTTAATAAATATATTGTATATACCACTTAATTTTAGTAATTTATCTATAGAACCTTTTGCGCCTCGGGCGTAAACCGTGATTGCTCTCTCTTTTAGTCTTTTGTACCGTCCAAGCAACACACCTATTCCTGTACTATCCATAAAGGTCATTGAAGAAAAATCAAAAATTACTTCACCTACATTTACTCTTGAAATAAACTCTTCCATTTTTCCTCTTATGAGTTCTGCATTATGATGGTCCAACTCCCCCGAAAGATAAATCGTGGGCTTTTCTTCGTCGTAGTTAAATTTTATATTCATAAACGCCTCCGTTCAGTAAAAAATAATACAATAACTTTACAAGTAAAATATGACGACTTTTGTCATAGAAGGCATTTTTTTGACGCATAAAAATTTTTAAAAATTTATTTAAAAAACTTAGTCAAAATCGTTGACAACATCAAATAAATATAGTAAGATTTATAGGCATTGTTGATGCACACCTTGCAATTTTGGGCCTTTAGCTCAGTTGGTTAGAGCGGTCGGCTCATAACCGATTGGTCCGCGGTTCGAGTCCGTGAAGGCCCACCAAGATTGTACGGCCCGGTA